>NZ_JAMPKB010000020.1:0-89597 GCF_039961925.1 Trichocoleus sp. DQ-U1
CATCTACGTTTAAAGGCGCTTGGTTTGAGTTGTTTGAGTTGTTCGTAGGTCATACTGGCTTTCCCCCTTAACCTACTTTTACTCACACTCTCGCTATTCACGCAAGAAGTCTAATCTTCGCTAGAAAACTATGTTGATTGTTGAATGACACTTCACCTGTCTATAAAAATTAGAGGAATTTATAGATAAACTGACCACCGTATTTTTACGGAAAATGGGTTTTGTAGAGGATTGTTATTAGAAAAATTACTGAATTATTGAGTTTTAAGAAAATATAAAAAAATATTTGTTACATCATCTATTTAAACCTTATAAGGAGGGTAATCTAGAGAAGTAAAATATTGATTAAGGCGTCGGCAAATAACAGATAAAACTGGAATAAAGAAAGATTCTGTTATAAAAACAACCGCAGAAAATGTGGCTATTTAGCCTGGTAAGATTCGTTTCAAGTCTCTTCAACAGTTTATATAAACTAGGGAGCGATCGCGCTATGGAAGTAAGCCATTTACTTAAGCTTTATGAAGACGGACAAAGAGACTTTGCCGGGATCGATCTCAACGGAAGTGACTTGAGGGGAGTGACGCTCATTGGGGTCAATCTCACGGGCGCTAACCTGAGAGGAGCTAATCTGAGTCGAGCTTTCCTAACAAAGTCAGACTTAACGGGTGCTTGCCTAAACTGGGCCGATCTAAGTTTTATCAAACTGAGCGAAGGCAAACTGGTAGAAGCAGACTTGACGAAAGCGAACCTCAGTGGAGCGTTTCTAGTGAAGTCAAAATTGCCTGGAGCCAAACTGAGCGGTGCAAATCTCAGCAGTGCTAATCTTCGAGTAGCTAACCTTTGGGGTGCTAATCTCTGTGGAGCAAATATGCAAAGGATTAATCTGCGGGAAGCAAATCTCAGTGGCGTTAACCTTAGTTGGGCTAATTTGTGCGAAGCGAGACTCACAGGCGCGAAATTGTATGGCGCTTCCTTAAATGGTGTTAACTTCAGAAGAGCTTTTTTAAAAGGATTAGACCTGGGCGGAGTTGATTTAGAGGGAGCCAACCTTAATGATGCCAGACTGAGTGGCGCTAACCTGGAAGGCGCTAACCTGAGCGCAGTAGATCTCAGCCAAGCGACACTGCGTAGGGCCAATCTGAAAGGAGCAGATCTGCGGGGAGCAAACCTGGCAAAGGCGTCTTTGGAAGGGGCAGACTTAAGCTGGACGATTCTGAGTAGAGCAAACTTGAGTGAAGCAGATTTGAGTGAGGCAAAGCTGGTAGGAACTAACTTGGAAGATGCTCAAATGAATGGCGCTGTGCTGCCATCAGAACACCAAAACTCATACTCAGAAGCAACTGTTAGTGGTAGTGTGACACCTTTTGAACAACCAGTTAGAGCAATGGTTGGGTAGTTGGGAGAAAGCTAACTGATAATTTCTGATAGATTTGGGATTTTTTGTGGACTAAGTTACAGGTTATGGATCGGGATTCTGGTACAACTCGTTACGCTGTAGTGTTCGTAACGGCGTCTTCGCGACAAGAGGCAGAAGCGATCGCGCAAAATTTAGTTGCATCCCAGCTAGCGGCTTGCGTTAACTTAATGCCAGTGCATTCTGTCTATACTTGGCAAGGTAAGGTTAACTCAGAAGAGGAATGGCAGCTAATCATTAAAACAGATTTAGCGCACTTCCCCGCCCTCGAAGCCAAGATTCGAGAGTTGCACTCTTATGAAGTACCAGAAATTATTGCTTTGCCAATCTTAGCTGGCTCTCCACCCTATCTTCAGTGGATTTCAGATAATGTGAGAAATTAGCTATAGATAGCTGCTTCCAGACGTGTTGCTAAGTCAATGATGTCTTCAATCCTGGCAATTTGCTCGATCCATTCTTCAAGAATATTTTCAATACTGTAATAAATTCCTGCTAAGCCACCAGTAACGGCAGCAGTGGTATGCGTATCGTTGCCTAAATTCACCGCTTTTAGTACCGCCACGATTTTGCGAAGCAGAAGATAAGGGAGCTATTATCTGACCAGGTGCCAGCAGGTTGATTATAAGTTCCAGAACCTATCATCTCTGTTACAGGCGACTTCACCCGATCCATCTGGTAATAAATTTGGCTGGGAAACCCAACGTATCATTGATATAAGCACCGATTAGCCCTGCTAAAACTTTAGAGCTTCTTTTCATTTCAAGTGTTTTATCCGGACTGCTGATGATTCCAGGGTAGTTGGCGATCGCGACTGTGCGTGCATTCAGTCCGTAGTGATTTAAGAGCTAGCAGGGATGGCATTATCTTAAGGAGAATTAGATGCTTGAAGGCGTCATTGTTCCTCTACGCTGCCAAAATTCCCCAACTCTGCGCTCCCACTGCTGCCAGTAAATCATCATATTATCTGGTTCAAACCAGAACACCTCAGCAGGCATTTCCGGAACCGCTACAACCAGCAAGGCATGACGCAGATGGATACCATACTCTTGGTAAAATTGATTAACCGCGCCCATATAAGCCGCTAACTGAAGCGGGCTATCACGGAGGCGTTCAACTGACCCTTTCGGCTTATCAGCGGTTTTCCAGTCACAGACGCAGGGAATGCCCTTATAACTCGCAACGCAATCCACTCGACCCGCATAACTCAAATCGTAGTGGAAGACAGAACCTTCCACGAGCCTTACCTCGTGAATGTCTTGCAACACCGGCTCTATGCTATCCCAGTAAGGTTTAGCCGCGTCTGGACAGGCGGCATTTTCCCCCAGTAGATAACGCTGAATGTGCTTGTGAGTGGACGTACCGCGACGGCTAGCAGCACCAGAAATTCGGTTGGCTTCCTCTGCTCCAACTCGGTTGCGCCAGTTGAAGAGTGCTTCTCGATCTTCTTGCGGTTTGGTGGCGTTGAGGATAGTGGAGACGCTAGGAAAGCGATCGCCCTTAGCATCCACATAATATTGTTTCCCAGATTCCCGCAGCGTTTTAGCACGGTGATGAGGCAGCAGATTGATATTTAACGTCATTATTGTCTAGTTATTAAATCAACCAGTTAGGATGATAGCTGCCGATATGGAACGTTCAACCAGAGGCTGAGACGTCCTCTTTAAACACCTTGCTCAGGCTGATTCCGTTCCTGCTCTCTCCCCACTAAACGCAAATCCATTCGCATGATGGGACGACCTTTACAAGTCCTTGCCTGTTGTTGCTGTCATTTGTACACCATCCCAACTAGGGGTGGTAGAGTCTATCCGGATAGACTCTACCACCCCTAGTTTCAACGACCATCCCAACTAGGGGTGGGTTGAAAGCCATCGAAAAAAGGTACGCCGCCCAGCGCGACTTTGGTTTCAACGACCATCCCAACTAGGGGTGGGTTGAAAGGGTGGAGGATTTGAATGCCCGGTACGAGAAGCAGGTTTCAACGACCATCCCACCTAGGGGTGGGTTGAAAGAACCGAGATATGTGCTGGGAAGGGTTAATTGAATCAGGTTTCAACGACCATCCCAACTAGGGGTGGGTTGAAAGATGATAGCGAACGGATGACCATCAATCAATTGCAGTTTCAACGACCATCCCAACTAGGGGTGGGTTGAAAGCTGTTGGGATGTTTAGCCGGCGAATATCCCTAAAAGTTTCAACGACCATCCCAACTAGGGGTGGGTTGAAAGGCTCTTTGATTTCATTTTTAAGGGCTGTTCGTTCTTTGTTTCAACGACCATCCCAACTAGGGGTCGGTTGAAAGGTCAGCGACCTGAAGAATTCCTACCAGGCTAGCCAAGTTTCAACGACCATCCCAACTAGGGGTGGGTTGAAAGTTAACAGCTTCCTCACGGGCATAGAGCAGAAATCATGTTTCAACGACCATCCCAACTAGGGGTGGGTTGAAAGAAAATCCGATGACCGTGTTGGATCGAATTTTCAACGTTTCAACGACCATCCCCACTAGGGGTGGGTTGAAAGAGCAAGGGAGAAGAACAGGCGATCGCCTCCTATACCGTTTCAACGACCATCCCCACTAGGGGTGGGTTGATAGCGATCGCTATCAAATGCAAGATGCTGACAGTAGAGGGTTTCAACGACCATCCCAACTAGGGGTCGGTTGAAAGCGGGCAATCTTCTGGGCTTGATCTTTAAATACCCCAAGTTTCAACGACCATCCCACCTAGGAGTGGGTTGAACTGTAGGTGTTAGAGTGGATTGAAAGGAGCATTCGATTCGTGATCGTTGTGCGCTTTGAGTGATAGATATTAAATGACATCAATTTGTCACTGCTGCTTCAGCGACACTAATCTGTCCTAACGACAGATAATTATTCGCAGCGACAACAAATAGTCACCGACGACAAATAATTAGTCACTGTACATTTGATTCAAGCCGATGGGCGGATTTGAACCGCCGACCGTTCGATTACGAATCGAATGCTCTACCACTGAGCTACACCGGCACTGCCGATTTACTATCGTAGCAGGTTTAGATAGAAACTGTTGCACCCAATTTCTGGAAGAAATGCGATCGCGTTCAAATTTATAGCACCAGCCGCCGCTGCTGCCGACCACCATCATGCCAAGATGGATCTAAAGTCGGTGGGGATCGAGACGGATGGTAGACCCAAAATTAAAAAATCGCACCCGCAACATCAAAGGCACTCGGAAAGTCAGTGCTGAACAGTATGCACAACTAAAAGCTGAACTTGCTACTCCCTACAAAGGTCTTAGGCAATTTGTTTATGTGGCGTGCGGCGCTTCTGGCTTTATCGGAGGGATGGTCTTTCTTGCCAAGTTAGCCTCCGGTCGGGAAATTGCCTCAGCCGTGCCTAACTTAGCACTACAAATTGGCGTAGTTGCTTTGATGGTTTGGCTGTTTCGCCTAGAACAAAAATCCCAACGTAAGCCATAAAGCTGATCGTTTCCAGTAATCTTGCGG
Source organism: Trichocoleus sp. DQ-U1 (assembly GCF_039961925.1). Classification (NCBI taxonomy): domain Bacteria; kingdom Bacillati; phylum Cyanobacteriota; class Cyanophyceae; order Leptolyngbyales; family Trichocoleusaceae; genus Trichocoleus; species Trichocoleus sp. DQ-U1. The sequence continues at coordinate 4,896 of NZ_JAMPKB010000020.1, forward strand.
ATTCCTCTAAGGGGTAAGACAATCTAAGCTTGAAAGAAGGGATCTGGTGAGTATTTCGCACCCTGAGAACTTGCGAGTAAAATAGGCTAGATTCAGTTATTTGGCTTAACGACATTCTTGCAGTCTTTGGCTTCCCTTGTTGAAAGCCGATAAGGTTCTGCGTTACTTCATCGGCTGAGCCTCACCTAAGATTAAGTGTCATCCCAACACATGGAACTAGAACAACGCTTGGGTCTATATCAGGTATTCCTTAAGCTCTATGAGCATCATCGTGGTTTACTAGATGAGATTCTGAAGCTAGAAGATAGCGGCAATAAATTTCTTAGTGGCATTGCACCTCGATATATCCAAGGCGTAGCGCAGGAGCAGCAAGTCTATCTAGTCACAAATTTAATAGATGCTAAAACGCAAATGTTGTTTCAGCCGCAGCGAATTTGGACACTGGGGCGGGCGCGTCAAGCTGCCCTACCGATTCCGGATAGACGGTTGTCTCGCAATCATGCAGCGATTCGATATATCGACGATCAGGGGTTTTATCTGGTTGACCTGAATAGTACAAATGGGACTTTCGTTAATGGCGAACCCGTATACAAACGTGTTCTTCTCAAGGACGGCGATCGCATTCGTCTAGGTGGTCTGGCTTTCTCCTTTTTCCTGGGCAATACTATCTGCATGGTGGATAATGTCTCTTCAACCCTAATGGCAGAAATTAATGCCCTGACAAATGCAGAGCAATCGCTTCCGGTTACAGAAGTAGAAACACCTACCTCTCCTACAACAGTTCAGCCTCCCAACACCGAGTGCCAAAAAGAGACTCTACATTTCCTCTCTGGCCCCTCTGCCATTAGAGATCCATTAGTCCCAGTTTTGGAATCTCCTGTAGACCCTCAGCTAACTCCGACTCAGCAATCAGAAATTTTAGACCGTTTTTTCAGTAGACGAATTTCCGATCCAGGCACACAAAACTAAACTTTATAAGAATTTATACGAAAAACCCGTTTCCAATAAGAAAACGGGTTTTTTATGTGTAACAGTAGCCCTAAGCTTCCCAAAAAACTATTTATAGGGTAGACTCGCCCACCCTACAGCGCTTTTAGTCGTCTAAAAGTTCTTCCTCTAACTCTTCGTCTTCGGCGTCAACTCGCGTGACAGAGTTGGCAGGAACAACTGCCCCCATCTCTAGCTTTTGACGTACCTTTTGCTCAATTTCTTGAATTAATTCAGAGTTTTCTTCCAGGTACTTAATGCTGTTATCCCGGCCTTGGGCAATGTTATCACCGTTGTAGCTATACCAAGCTCCTTTACGGGTAATGACCCCAGTTTGTTCTGCCAGGTCAACCATACACCCTAATGTCGAGATTCCCTTGCCAAAGATAATGTCAAACTCTGCGACGCGGAAGGGCGGGGCGACTTTATTTTTGGCAACTTTAACTTTAGCTCGGTTACCAAACTCTTCGTTGCCTTTTTTCAGCGTTTGAATCCGACGAATATCCAAGCGCACTGAAGCGTAAAACTTTAAGGCATTACCACCAGTGGTTGTTTCTGGGTTGCCGTAGGTGACGCCAATCTTTTGTCGCAGCTGGTTGAGGAAAACGACCGTACAACCGGATTTACCGATGTTTCCGGTAATTTTGCGAAGAGCTTGACTCATCAAACGGGCTTGCAAACCCATGTGGGAATCGCCCATTTCGCCTTCAATTTCAGCGCGAGGCACCAAAGCAGCTACCGAGTCAATGACCACGATATCCACTGCCGCAGAGCGAACTAGCTGATCGACAATTTCTAAGGCAGCTTCTCCGGTGTCGGGTTGAGAAACCAAAAGATTGTCAATATCAACGCCTAGTACAGCTGCGTAAGCGGGATCTAGGGCGTGTTCAGCATCAACAAAAGCAGCAACTCCTCCTAATTTTTGCACTTCAGCGATCGCGTGCAAAGCGAGGGTTGTCTTACCAGAACTTTCCGGGCCATATATTTCAATCACCCGTCCCTTCGGCAAGCCACCGCCTAAAGCTAAATCCAGGGTCAGCGCTCCAGTGGAAATTGTTTCCACCTTCATGCGGGTGGCATCTCCTAGGCGCATAATTGCTCCTTTGCCAAAGCTGCGCTCAATTTGGTTTAGCACCAGGCTCAGGGCTTTGTCCTTGTCGGGATTGTTCGTGATTTGGATAGCCATTAATGCCTCAAGAACAGAATCAGGTGTGGTGAGATTTTTTTCACACTTAGCAAAAGTTGCTTTTGTGTGGGCTTCTCCGCCTTGCGGACTGGAGTTTCCTGCTTCGATGGCTGGTTCTGATAGTAGAAATGTCTAACAAGACATCCTTACAGCCTCCACAGGCAGAAACGATGGAATCCACCGCCTTTTGATACAAAATGAATGCTGGTTTTAGCCATTTGCCCACTCAGGTTTACCAAGTTTTTGGCTTTGTAAGTGAGTAGGAAATTTCCACTAACTAGGGTTACTTCAACGATTGGCACCGAAACTTAAAATTGTCCCAAATAGCGACAAATTTTAGTTTCAGATATTTTATTATATCACTTTTAGCAACAAATGAGAGCCGCAAGTGCCCTTACATCAAGCTTTACACGGATGGGGGAACCCCCTGGCAAGGCTCGCGATAGGAATCTCTATTGTAGTTCAAATGTTCTACTTTTACCCAACACTGAGAGAGAAAATCGGTCAATAAACGTCTAGCCTGTTTTAAGCAACAAGTGAGATTTGCGATCGCCACTTTGGTCACGTCAGTTTTGTCAAAAATCAACGAATGCAGCCGAGTCTCGCTAATCTAGAGACAGAAACTGTAAATGGCTTGATCTAGGCTTATTTGAGCATCCTCTGCGTTTCCTGATGCCTCAATTCCTATATTTTCCTTATCTTTCGGCGATGAACTATTATCTTTCCAATCAGCTGGTTCCAGATACAGCTGTATCGGTGGCTGGGTTAACGTCTTATTTGCAACTGCTGTTAGAGCAGGATGAACAACTACAGCAAGTCTGGGTGACAGGTGAAGTCTCTAGCGCCTCTCAGTATCGCAGTGGACTATTCTTCACCCTGCAAGATCCGGATGCTAAGGCGGCAATGAGTTGTGTGATATGGAACAGTCAGCTAAATAAGCTGATGCAGCTGCCGGTGCAAGGAGAGCAGTTGATTGTTTTGGGCAGTATCCGAGTTTATCCCCAGCGAGGACAGTACCAGCTGATTGTCTGGCAGGCGCTACCAGCGGGAGAGGGGTTACAGGCATTGCGCTATCGCCAGCTGCGAAATCGGTTGGAGGCAGAAGGATTGTTCGATCCAGAACGCAAGCGATCGCTCCCCACTCATCCCCAAACCATCGCTGTTGTCACGTCGCCACAAGCTGCTGCCTGGGGAGATATTCAACGCACGCTCAAGCAACGTTATCCGGGTTTGCAAGTTTTGTTTTCACCGGCGTTAGTTCAGGGCGAACAAGCCCCAGCATTGATTGTCTCGGCGATTGAGCGAGTGGAACGGGATGGTCGCGCTGAAGTCCTAATTTTGTCGCGCGGGGGTGGTGCGGTTGAGGAGCTAGCTTGCTTCAATGATGAACGGGTAGTGCGAGCGATCGCAAATTGTTCGATTCCCGTGATTACTGGAATTGGTCATCAGCGAGATGAATCTTTGGCTGACTTAGTTGCCGATGCTTATGCTCACACTCCCACAGCCGCCGCCGAACAAGTAGTTCCAGAACTGGCAAGTCTTTACGCAGAACACCAGGAACGTGTCCTCGCCTTGACTGAAGCTGTGAATCAACACATGGAAAACGCTCAAGAACAATTACAAAGAGTGCGAAGCCGCTTGCGGCGGATTCCGTTAGACCGACAAATTCACCAAGAAAAACAAGCGATCGCTTGGAAACGTCAACAACTGTTACAAGGAACGGCGCGACATTTAGCACAGGCAAACCAACACTGTCAGATGCTCCGACAAAAGCTAGCCACGCTTGATCCTGAAAGCGTTCTGCAACGAGGTTACGCCGTAGTCCGACAACAAGATGGTGCGATCGCGCGTTCCACAGAAGGACTGGCACTCGGACAGGAACTACAAGTTCAGCTAGGCACAGGACAAATTAAAGTCAAAATTAGTGAAATTATAAATAGCAAAGAGTAGCTATTTCACGCGATACGGGGATTTTTTATGAGCAAACGCACCAGCACCACCGACGGCTCAAGCGATCGCCGCGTCAATACCCAATTTCCGAAAGATTGGAACTACGAAGCGACGGTTGCCAAAGTTGAAGGGATCATTCGGCAAATTGAAGCCGGGAAGCTAGAACTTGCCGACGTTTTTGAAGAATTTACCGCTGCGGTAGAATACTTGCGCCAATGTGAAATCTTTCTGCAAGAGCGGCAACAGCAGATGAATTTATTAATTGAGACCCTGGCAGACGAGCCAACGTCCTTTTGAGAGATGCCATCAGGCGATACTACCGCGCTTCCTGGCTTCTTTATAGGAAGTCCCGACATTTCTCAAACCAGCCTTAATCATTTGTTGTTCGAGTAAGGCAAAGAAACGAGCGCGATCGCCCCCTCGCACGACTGCCTGATTGTGTGCCTCTGCAAGCGCCACCGGATAGCCATAACCCTTCTGCACCTGAGCCAACATCAAGCTGAGCGAAACATCCAGCTTCTCTGGATTCTCCGCCACCCAAGCGGGAACTTCCACGCGAGCAATTTCAGTCCCGACATGGACGTAGCAGAAGTAGATTTGATGGGCACCGTACAACTCCAGAATTCGTGCAGAACTGCGCCATAGAGGACTGCGTTGACCGGGCTGCAATTGAGACGCCCAGAGGGCAGTATCCCGCAAAGGATCGAAAACCTGGCAGGGTGCCCGGTCAAACTGACCAGGACAATGAGTCATACAGTCGGGAACTGGATGCGGACAGGCTGGCAAACGCAGGAAGTTCAGTGCTTCGCTGCTGCGAGAAGCGCTCAGGTAGCCCATAATTGGAATCCCCGTATCGCGTAGAACATCCCAAGCTTCCAGAATCGGAGGCAAAATATGGTCGCGGGCTTCTCCTGGTAACTGCTCCAGAAACCAATAAATTAGCGATCCATCTACCATTGCTAGGGCAGGGATTGGGGATTTGGGATCGGGAATTGAAGATGGAATTTCCGATTTTCTGTTTCCGTTTCCCTGTCTTGACGTGACTTGTGAAGGTCGGTTAATCCAGCTAGCAGCCAATTCTGCCAACACAGACGCCTCCGAAGCCGTGCGTCGATAGCCCATCCATTCCTCAGGGCGAATTCCCCACTGGCGGGAAATATATAGGTCTTCCGAACGATAAAAGACTTCTGGCAGGCTATCTAAGAGCGGATACAAGCTTTGTCCGTAATGCAGCACCACCCGACCCACATTAATCAGATAGCAGTAGGCAATTTCATGGTGACTCGGAGCAATCTGAGACCCGTCTGTAGCAATAATCGTATGGACAGCCGGAGGGGTAGGAAGGTCAATGGCAGTGCTTAGAGATTCAATGGGTGCGGCTGCTGCAAACCCCAAGCGATCGCGCCACTTTTCTTGCAGATGTACTAAATCTGCCTGAGACTTTTGAGCCAGCGTCAGTAAGTGCTGGGCGCGTTCCAAGCGTTGGCGACTGGCAGCAGCCTCTACCGTCAGGTGTTGACTAATCCCCTGCATTTGCCGCGCGAGTTTGGTTAGGTCAAGCATAGTCAGCTATCCGCTTTTCGCCTATCAGCTCTCAGCTTAAAGCATGAAACATCAAGGCGATCGGGATGAATTTATAATTTACACTTGATACTTCTCCATCCCTCTAACCTTGGGTTCCCTTTTCTCATCTAAGTCCAAGCCGAAAAATCTTGAGCAAACTGAGACAGAGATAAAAGCTGAATTCGTTCCTGATACGCGACCGACTCTCGTTGAGCAGCAGTATTGTAACCCCAATCGGCAAGAAACAGCTTGATATCATTGAGGTCTGGTTGCTGTTGCACAGTTTGCAGAGTTTTCAAGCGATCTTCCACAAACCAAAGGTGAACCGACGAATCGCTACTGAGTTCGCGCAAAATTTCGTACTTAGGACGCCGATTTTCTTTCCCAATAATGCATCGATCGGGTAGTTGGATACCCTGTTGCTGCAACAACTGGCGGACAAAGCGTCCCTCTTTGGTAGTGACGATGTACGTTTGGATGGGTGTATCTGGAAGCGATGCCTTCTCCGATTCCATCCGATGCATTTTTTCAACAACACCTGGATAGAAACGATGCAAGGCTAGCCAACCCTCTAAATCCCTATCAATCCAGTCATCCCGGATACGATCGAGCTTCGTGCCGATATCAGCCGCATTCAAATTATCTTCTTGCAAGATTTGCTGAGCCACCCCTGACCAATCTTGCAACATCTTTTCGTCAGGAATGCCCAATATTAGCGCCCGGATTGCCACCGGCATTTCCCAACCGATTTCTATAATCGGTCGTCGCTGGTAGAAACTTTCAGCCAAACCATGTGGAGGTGTGAGATTAGGCGGTGCCCAAATTTGACAGTAGGTGCGCCAAGCTGTCTGAAAATACTCGATTAGCCCGTCACAGATAACACCGTCAAAGTCAAGGGCGAGAATATTTGGATAACTTGCACGCATGGTTCTAAAGCCGCAATCTTTCGGTTTATCTTGGCACAATTTGCCCAACAAGCCCAATAACCAGTAGAGACGCGAGCTATCGCGTCTCTACTAGGTTTCTCAAAACTTAGGTTTCAAAATTTAACTGGGGTGCAAGGATTCGAACCTCGGAATGGCTGGACCAAAACCAGCTGCCTTACCACTTGGCGACACCCCATCGCATCAACCTTCGTTATAGTAGCAGTTCCTACTAGGGAATTGTCAACCATTTTTAGGAAATTTCTCTTAAATCCTTCTTCATCAGTAGATAAATGGTGAAGACTCAGTATGGATTTTTGGAAATTGACGCATAGAAAAGGCTTGGTTGTGCGTCAGAGAAATGTGGGGTAGGAAACTAGATCATCCCACGACCAACGATGAGTAGCTAATCCTGCCCGTTGAGCCGCCGTCGTTTGTGATCTTGAATGGCACCAGATCCAGTTGAAATAACTGACGGCTAATCGGGTTGTCCTGATTGTCTGATACCACTGCTTGCCAAACTTATTTTGGCGTCGATGCCATCGTCCTGTTTGTTGTCTGAGGATTCCATTGGTACGCTCCACTCGTTGAGTCAGAGCTTTGCCAATGTAATGGTCAACCGTCTGCGGCAAAACTCGTTCGTAACCACCCCATCCGTCCGTATTCCATTCCTGACAAGTCGTTTTTCCCTCAGTACTCACCACTAATTCCAGCAATAACTCATCGGTATGTTTGCCCACTCGCGCGGCTAAAACTAACCCACTCTGTTGCGCCACACTCAATGCAACCCAGCAGTCTCCGACTTCGATGTCCTCTGGTTGACACTGCTTCTGCTTTTTTTCACAAACGACCAAAACTCGTCTGCTCCAATCTCCTCGGTCTCAACCGCTTGCACCTCTTGATTGTGAACCAGTTGCCCTTTGGTAGTGCTGGCTCGAATAATGCTGACAACGGTGCCATACGCCAAGCCACTGGTTCGGCTCAAGCCTCGCAGACTGCTGCCTTCACTATGAGCTTGTAGCAGGGTTCAAGCTTGCTCAGGACTGACTTGACGACGGTAGTACAGCGTATCGAAGGTATCGGTGAACGTTTCCTCACAGCTAGAGCACCGATACCGTTGGCTGCCTTTACTCGTTTTTCCATGTCGGTGCGGTCGAGGGTGATCACAGAATGGACATTTCATCGGTTAGCTCCCTAATGCTTATCCCTCTGTTTTACCAATCTCACACTTCCTTGCCTCACAACCAAAAGGCTTCTTGAACGCTTACCAGTTAAACAGTGTGGCTCTCCTAGCCAGCTTCTCCTCTTCTTATGGAAAGCCTGCCGGGAAAGTGTTTTAGCTTTTTCGACATCTTTACCTCCTCGAAACCCATATAGGGTGTTGCACAATCATGCGATGATTTTCTTTTAAACTCCGCGCTACCTCGTCTTTGCGCCAGATTATCATCTTTCTACTGTGCAACGCCCCATATAGATCCACAGCTTTTTCGACTAGGCGGGATAAATTCGCAGCCGTCGGTTCGGTTCTTCCCCAAAACTGTCAGAGTTGAGGCGATAGTGTTCGACGAGTTCGTGTTGCATTTTACGAACTTTAGAAGAACGCGGCAGGAGTTCCACCGGCTGTCCTTTGGGAATCACGATTTGCTCCACGGCAAGGCGGGCTTCTTCGAGAGCCTCAATCTCGTCTTCACTACCGCTACTAGTAAATAAGCTGAGTTCGGGGACATCTAGAACCTGAGAGTCATCCATATCCAGCAGACGCCTTAGGGCGCGGGTAATCTGGGGAATGGTACTTGCCTTGATTGCATGGATGGGAACCTGACGGGCTTTGGCAATATGTCGTAGCTTGGAATGGTTTTTTACGTGCGACCGAATCGCCAAAACTGCATCCGCGCTATCCATATCCTTCGTCAGCAAGATGGGCAAATTCAGCACCCGAATGACTTGCTCTAATTGTTGGCTGCTCACCCCATAAGGATAAACGTGCAATGGCAACTCTTCGCCATTTGGCCCCACAAAGGTTTCATTTCCGATCGCCTGAGGTTGATGCCAAGATTGATCCAGCATCTGCTCAAAAGAAGGTGCAAGGTTAGAAGAGACAGGCAATGAAGTAGAGGCAGATTCTTCTCCTCTAGCTAATAGGTTTTGCGGTTCTGCCCTCATGCCTCGCGTTGATTCTGACTGCATTGGTAATGGAGTCATTTGCCCAGAAGCCCGCCAGCCCATTGGTCGCGCTGGGGCGTCGTGGGTGGAGGATATACGGCTACCTCCGCTCATCGCTGGTCGCATGAGTGACGGTGCTTGGGGGGTCTCATGGGTAATCGTAACTTCCCCAGTCTCGCTGGTTGTCCTAACTTGATAACCCGGCTGACGCCCCCGCAGCAGGGTGTCAACGGTATCGGCAACACTTTCATGCACCACCCAGCGCTGCCGTTCTAGCATTTCAACAGCAATTTCAAAGGTTGGCGGGGCTTTGCGTTCCAAAACCGTCTTTTGGCTACCCCGGCGTCTGGCTTCGTCATCTCCCAAAGTTACGGCCTGAATGCCACCCACTAAGTCAGATAACGTTGGATTTTTAATCAGATTTTCAATCCGATTTCCGTGAGCTGTACCCACCAGTTGAACACCTCGTTCAGCAATCGTTCGAGCTGCCAAGGCTTCTAGTTCTGTGCCAATCTCATCAATGACGATGACTTCTGGCATATGGTTTTCTACTGCCTCAATCATGACTTGATGCTGGAGTTCGGGACGGGCGACTTGCATCCGTCTAGCTCTACCAATTGCTGGATGAGGAACGTCACCATCCCCAGCGATTTCGTTGGAGGTGTCGATAATGACAACTCGTTTCTGTAAATCGTCGGCTAAAACTCTGGCGATTTCCCGCAGTGCTGTTGTTTTGCCAACACCGGGACGCCCCAGCATCAGAATCGATTGACCTGTTTCTACTAGGTCGCGAATCATGCCGATGGTGCCAAACACGGCTCGACCTACCCTCAAGGTAAGACCAATGATCTCGCCGCTTCGGTTGCGGATAGCGCTAATCCGGTGCAGAGTTCGCTCTAGTCCTGCTCGGTTATCCCCACCAAAATTTCCTACCCGGTCTACACAATAATTCAGTTGTTCTTTCGACACTGGCGTTTCGGAGAGATACTCTGCCTGTTTAGCAAACCGAGCCTCTGGAAGACGCCCCAAGTCTAGGACAACCTCAACTAACTTATCCCGTCCCGGATGCTGCTCTAAAGGTTGCCGAATTTCATTCGGTAACACGTCCAGTAATTTCTGGAGATCGTCTGTAATCTGCATTCTTTGTACAGTGACGTTTTTATCCACAATTGGTGATTTAAATAACTGATGTTGATGTTTGTTCTTTACCTGGGAAGCGTTGCAGGTTGGCGATCGCGTTGAAAAGTCGATTTTTGCAAATGGTCAATCTTTTAACCTCCAACCTTTTAATCGATGGCATATCTAAAAGCGCGCTTCTACTGGCTATTGGGAAAAGGTTTTGAGTTGAGAAACTAGCGAGTGAGCAAGATCAACAGCTTGCCAGAGTAAATCCGGCTTTTCTTCCAAGCGTCCAGGTAAAGGTGTTTGACTTGACGCGGAGGTATTCCCACCTACTTCGTTTATATTCATTTTTTCTAATTCATCCAAAATGGGTGATAACAAAACACGAGCGTAGCTGCCATAAGCAATCCCGGCGATATTAGGGGATTGAGCGGGAAAAGTTTGAGTTGGTTGGAGCGGGTTTTTCGTTGATCCCTGGTTCCCTACAGGGATGCTTGATAGAGATGCCCTTCCGACTTTTGACTCTTGGACTTCTGGCTTTTGGTGGTTGTTGAGCAGTCCCATTGTCCTAAGTTTGCCAACAGTGTGGCGATTAGTGCCTCCTGCTAACTGCACATATCCGGGCAATCCCGCAGTTAGAACTTTTTGACCTAACTTTACAGCAGCTATCGTTGTGCCATCGCCAATATCGCCGCTCATAGGACGCCCATCTGTTTGCCAGATGAGAGGACAAGGTAGGGGTGCCATCAATTCGTATAGCGCTCGGAGGTAATCAAGCATCGCTTCACCATCTGGACAACTAATGGCTAAAAGCTTGAGCTGGTTTACCCAAGGCGCGATCGCACTCCAGAGTCGTTTAAAGTCCTCTATTCTGCCAACTTGCGTGTGAATTTCTAAGGCATCTACGCCGCTTTGAAATACCAAAGGTGCGATCGCTTCCGGTGCGGATACATAAGAACGAGTATAAATTAAATTATTTGGGCATACGGGAATACACCGTCCGCAGCCATAACAACGTTGATCGATCACCCCTGAAAAACCGTTCTGGCCAAAGTCAAAAGCGATCGCATCAGCCGGACAAATACTTTCACAAGGTCGCCAGCAATCTGCTGGACACTCAGTTGAGTTAAATTCAGCTTTTCGGAAATGAGGATCTTCCCCATCATTTAGGCTGACCATCAGCCACGGCAAACCTTCTACGCAATAGCCGCGATCGCGGGCGGCATCGGCAAGGGTAGCCGCAGCCTTTATACCTTCTTTCGCCGCAGCAATAACTGCTGGGTCAGCGGCAACATCGATACAGTCAGCCCCAGCAAGGGTATATGCCAACGTAAGATTTCGGACGGCAGGGAGGTGTTGGAAACTAGCTCCGCAAATGAGCTTAAACCAGTGACCCTCTCTTAAGGAACGCAAAGGATAGTAGGTATCAGTCACCCTTATATGCTAGTGCGTTCCCGGATAAATGGGGAGATCCAAGTAGCAAAAATTAGGGGAGTTTTCACCACTCCCCCTTTCATAGAAACCGTAAGCATCAGGGGTTTGCCTTTAGTCAGCGATCGCATTGAGCAGCACTTCCGCCAAGGTCATATCTGCCATATCATCCAGCGTTATCGTGTCGCAGATATCAAACTTTGCCCCTGCACCTTGTAAGTCATCATCCAACGCCTTTAAAAACCGAGCTGCTGTAGCGTCTGACCCTACTTGAATCATCGAAATCGCCAGTTCTTCATCGCGTTCCATCTGTCGGGACGCCTCAATAATCGCCCGCATCACGCCTTTTCGGTCATCGGGTTCACCATCTGTGACCACCAAAATGGTTTCGCCACCCACCTTAGTCTGACCGGCTGCTTTCCGCTGAAAGTAGGCAGTGATCGCATCTTGTAATACACCTGCCAAATTAGTTGTGCCAGCCGGGTCGTTTTCTTGAAAAATTTGTGCGACTTTACTGGAATTTACATTCTCGTAGCGTTTGAATCGGCTGGAAAATAAGTAAACTGTGATCCCATCCGGGTCAAACTGTTCGCATTTTCGCGCCAACGCCAAGGTAGACTCTTGTGCCGCATCCCAGCGGCTTCTGCCTCCCGGCTGGTCTGGCGTAGACATACTGCCGCTTTTGTCAATAATTAACGTATAATCCCGATTTTCTGCGCTCATTAGCTAACCTCCCCATTATTTTTTTAGATTGAATGACTTGCTGCTGATTCCACAACAAAATTGTGATTAAACACTGACAACAAAATTTTGGATTTCAGATGTGGAATCCAAAATCCAAAATAAACAGACAGCACCTAGTCGTTAATGGCGTTGAGCAACACTTCCTGTAAAGTCATGCCCTCCATGTCATCCAGCGTTACAGTGTCGCAAATATCAAACTTTGCCCCAGCACCTTGCAAATCATCATCCAAGGCTTTCAGAAACCGACTCGCCGTTTGATCCGAACCCACTTGAATGAAGGAGATGGCTAATTCTTCATCTCTATCCATTCGGCGAGAGGCTTCAATAATCACCCGCATCACGGCTTTGCGGTCATCGGGTTCACCATCTGTAATCACTAGAATTGTCTCGCCATTTGGCTTAGTCTGACCAGCCGCCTTCCGCTCAAAGTAGTTGTCAGTGGCGTTTTTCAAGACATCGGCAAGATTCGTAGTGCCAGAGGGATCGTTTTCTTGGAATATCTGCGCTACCTTGCTAGAAGTCACATTATCAAATCGCTTAAACCGACCGGAAAATAGGTAAAGCGTCATCCCATCGGGATCGAACTTTTCACATTTTCTCGCCAACGCCAGAGTAGATTCCTCTGCGGTTTCCCAACGGCTTCTACCGCTCGGTGGCTCTGGGGTAGACATACTCCCGCTTTTATCGATGATTAATGTATAGTCACGGTCTTCTGCCACAGATCCTCCTTCCACCAAAGATAACCTCCAGTGTTTGTCAAGATTTCCCAATCTAGCCTAGCCCACCTGCTGTGACTATCTAGTTGGATTAGATAAAAGAAATATAAAAATTTCTACAGCAGAGAGGGGATTAATTATCATTCTGGCGATCGCTGCTGGCTTCTACGGCTTAGTCTCCCGCAAGGCTTGCAAATAATCAATCGCCGCCTCAAGTTTAGAGGGATATGCATCGGCAAACTCTTCAAACCAAAGACCTTCTTCTGAAAGTGGCTTTAAATTTTTCAGCCATTCTCGCGCTTGGTTTTTGAATACTTCCCGTTGTTTCTGCCTTAGTTGCTCCTGTTTGAGTTGTTCTTCTCTGAGTTGTTGCTGTTTTTTTAGCTGTTCTGTACGTTCTTGTTCTTCAAACTCAGCCCTAATTTGAGCCAGAACAATGTCTTCAGATGAGCTAATCGGCTCGTTTTGCCATTTTTGCCGGGGAAATTCCGGAATTGCGTTTGCAAGCGGGAGGTTTGCAGAATGATTTTGTAAGAAGTTCGCTGGTTGCGGTTTGACTGGTTCTTCTTTCAGTTGTGGCGATTTTTGCAGTTCTTTTAGTTTATCTTTTGTCTCATACTCAGCCTTGACTGCCGCGAGTATGTCATCGATTGATTCCATAAATTCGGACGCCTCTAGAGAGATTTTAGATTTCTCTTCACGCTCAAAATCCCAAATCCCAAATTAGACTTTGAACTTAGTCAATAATGGCATTGATCAACACTTCCGTTAGGGTCATGTCCTCCATGTCATCCATCGTGACTGTGTCGCAGATATCAAACTTTGCCCCAGCACTTTGCAGTTCATCATCCAGCACTTTCAGAAATTTTGTTGCCTGCGCGTCTGTGCCAACTTGGATAAAGGAAATCGCGAGTTCTTCATCCCGATCCATACGACGCGACGCTTCAATAATTACCTTCATTACCGCTTTCCGGTCATCCGGTTCCCCATCTGTGACGACCAAAATGGTATCTCCATTGGGCTTGGTTTGTCCTGCTGCTTTACGCTGGAAGTAGTTATTCGTCGCATCTAGAAGGACTGCCGCTAAGTCAGTGCGTCCAGACGGTTCGTTTTCGCGGAAAATTTGTGCGACTTTACTGGCGTTTACATTGTCATAGCGTTTGAATCGACCGGAAAATAGATAGATAGTGATGCCATCCGGATCAAATTCTTCACATTTACTGGCTAAAGCGAGAGTAGACTCCTGCATCATGACCCAGCGGCTTTTCCCGCCTGGCTGGTCTGTCATCGACATACTGCCGCTTTTGTCAATAATTAATGTATAGTCGCGGTTTTCTACCATAAGAGTTTGCCTTATTTGCTTACTTCTTTAAAGGTATCAAAATCCTCTAGCCGAGCTAAAACGTCTGTAGGTCATAAAGCTTGACTATTCAGACGTTCCAGCTCGTTTTAGCTCGACATGACTTAGAGCTACACCCAAGCATTGCTGCGACCCTAAGATTGGATTGACTGACGCGGGTTTAAGCAGCAGCGATCGCGTTTTTAAGCGGTGTCCAGCGGAAAGCGCGCTCGCCTCCCATTTCTACAGCAATCTTTAGGCGTGGTTCTATACTTGGCAAGGTGGTTAAATATTCCACTTCCTCACGGGACAATACGTGTCCTTCAATTATCCACAGCACCAGTCCCTTCGATTTGGGAGGTAGTTGTTCCAACTGATAGGTCACGATAGGTGGCACGTAGTAAACACGAATGTCTTTCTTGCCCAAATGCGCGGGACGAACGCCGTGTACGCCAGTTAAATACGTTGCTACGTCGCCGAGTCCCCGTGCTGATAGGCTTAAAGTGGTATAGCCAGCTGCACGCAACCGCCGCTGGTAACGCCCTTCAAACCCTCCTTCTAAGGGTACATACGTTCCTAAAGCACCTGACTTTTCCAAGTCTTTGACGAATTGATTGCCGATGGTGATCAGTGCCATATTTTTATGTTCTACCCAGCTTTAAGTTTTGTTAATTGCTGCTGGCAATTTATTATAGTTGGGCGCTGAGGAACCTATCAACTTTAAGCAAAAAGCAATGTGCAACAAAAGCTTTGAAAATTTTAGTAAGGTTGCACTTTTTCCAGACAGTGTTGAGTTTTGAGCCTCGTTTGAACATAGGCTTACAGACAATCGAGGTTAAACTGTTTGGGCGATCGCGCTTTTTGTGGAGATGCGATCGCTACGCAGAGCTGTAAAGATTTGACTTATTTTGACTCAACATCTACTGAAAATAAGTGAATAGGCTTCTCGTGAAGATGGAATCGCAATCGACCTAATCCCAAAACTCATGTACTGGTAATCCCTTATTGCGCTTTAATACCGCAGGTCGGAAAAAAAGCTCAAACAGGTAACGTTAAACGGCTGAATCTATGCTTGAAAGCCAGCTTGCTTCTATCTGCAATCTCTTGTAGTCCATTTAACTGTAGGGAAGATGTTGCTGGAGTTGTAATACTGTGTTTACAAAGACTGTGCAAACACATTGTGAAATGCTATAACCGACCTAAGTGCGGATCGTTGGTATGCGATCGCCTTCTTCCTTATCTATCCGTAAGCCGTTAACTGGACAGTTGTCTTCTGGATCTGGAGTTGCACGACACGCGAGGCAGACGATCCAGCAGACCGCTAAATTTTTTTGGCACAATTGCTAGACAAGTTGTAACAAATCGTTTATAGTTAACGATTGTGATCAAAATTCGAGCAGCTATTGCCGCTGAAGTTGAAATCGAGTCCAGGGACAGCACGCCTTCCGAGTGAAAAACTATTGAGTCTTTCTCATAAGAGGTTAGTGCCCCCAGCGAGCGTAAAGCAACAGAGACATCGATTTCAAGATTAGCGACGATCTAGAAGGTTTCTTGAGAAGAACCCTTTTCAGCCGGAAAAAGCCCTTTCGCTTTCTCGGATACTGGATGGCTTGCCACCTAAGTCCCCGCGAATATAGGCAAAGCGCTTCTAGCGCTTACCCGACCGTCGAATAGCTTCATCCCAGCTAAAGAAAAAGCCTAAATTAGGCTGACTTGAAAGCTTGCCTCTCTCAATCCGAGGATGCGCCCCAGCTGGCTGGTTTGATAACAACGTTTGTTGGAGCAAGCGGATTTACGAAATACTCGTAATCCCGCCTCTTTGTACTGTGTAAAAAGGAGAGACCAGAAAGCCGTGTCTGTTGGTATCCTCGGCACCAAACTCGGCATGACCCAAATATTTGACGAAACAGGAAAAGCAATTCCTGTGACGGTCATTCAAGCAGGGCCATGCACCGTTACGCAAATTAAAACCAAAGCAACAGATGGCTATACTGCCGTCCAGCTTGGTTATAAAGAAGTCAAACCCAAGAGTTTGAACAAGCCTGAATTGGGCCACTTGGCAAAATCAAGCGCTCCTCCCTTGAAAAAACTGCGAGAGTATCGCTTTGAGAATGTGGGAGAGTTTGAGCTAGGGCAAGAACTCAAACCAGATATTTTTACTGCGGGTCAAATTGTGGATGTAATCGGCACAAGCATCGGAAAAGGCTTCGCCGGTTATCAAAAACGCCATAACTTTAAGCGAGGACCCATGTCCCACGGTTCCAAAAACCACCGTCTACCTGGTTCGATCGGTCCTGGAACCACACCAGGGCGTGTTTATCCTGGTAAGCGGATGGCAGGTCGTCTAGGTGGCACGCGCGTTACCGTTCGCAAATTGACAGTAGTGCGGGTAGACGCAGAACGCAATTTACTACTGATCAAAGGAGCGGTTCCTGGTAAGCCAGGGGCACTGGTTAATATTGTTCCTGCCAAGAAAGTAGGTCGAAAGTAGTCATTTTCTAAGGTTAGGCTGGCTAATCGCTAAGAGCTTTTGATACTTAGCAATCTTCAATTAGCAATTAGCAATTAGCAACGAACAAAGGACAACGGATATGGTTAACTGTGTAGTACGAAACTGGAACGGGGAAGAGGTCGGACAGGCAACTCTAGAATTAAAAGTTGCTAAAGAAGAGAATGCGGCTCATATCGTCCACCGAGCCTTAGTAAGGCAACAGGCGAATGCTCGTCAAGGCACAGCCAGCACCAAAACCCGCGCGGAAGTTAGGGGGGGAGGTCGTAAGCCTTGGCGTCAAAAAGGGACGGGTCGCGCTCGTGCTGGGTCGATTCGTTCACCACTGTGGCGAGGCGGCGGTGTCATCTTTGGTCCTAAGCCAAGAGACTATGATACAAAGATGAACCGGAAGGAACGGCGTTTAGCACTGAGAACCGCCTTCTTTAGCCGAGCTGAAGACATGATTGTGGTGGAGGAATTTGCTGACAAGTTGCCTCGGCCTAAGACTAAAGAATTGGTAGAAGCGATCGCACGTTGGGGCGTCCAACCAGATTCTAAAGTCCTGCTGATCCTAGCTGAACGGGAAGAAAACGTTTATTTGTCAGCCCGGAACGTTGCCAAAATGAAGATCATCCCTGCCACCCAATTGAATATCTTTGACCTGTTGGCAGCTGACAAAATCGTGACAACGCCATCCGCCCTTGCCAAAATTCAGGAGGTTTACAGTGAGTCAGTATAACCCCCGCGAACTTGCGGATCTGGTGTATCGACCGATCGTAACTGAAAAGGCAACTCTGCTGATGGAGCAGAACAAGTATGTCTTTGAAGTTGTTCCCAAAGCGACTAAGCCAGAAATTAAAGCAGCAATTGAAGACCTCTTTAAAGTAAAGGTTGTGAGTGTGAACACCCTTCGCCTACCGCGCAAAAAGCGTCGCGTCGGCAAATTTGCAGGGTTTAAGCCTCAGTACAAGCGAGCAATTGTAACTCTGGCAAGCGGAGAAACCATTACCCTCTTCCCAGAAGTTTAATAAGTTGGAAAGTTGGAAAGTTGAAATTTTAAATTTTAACTAATTTCAACCATCTCAACGGAAAGCCGCCCTACAAGCGTCTTCAAACTTCAACCTTCAAACCTCTTTTTTAAGTTATGGGCATCCGTTCTTATCGGCCTTATACTCCCAGTACTCGTCAAGTTACCATTTCGGACTTTGCCGAAGTTACGCGGAGTGAGCCGGAAAAGTCACTAACCTACACAAAGCATCGCCCCAAAGGTCGAAACAATCGTGGGGTGATTACTAGCCGCCGTCGGGGTGGTGGTCATAAACAACTCTACCGGGAAATCGATTTTCGCCGCGATAAGCGTAATATCCCGGCAAAAGTGGCAACCATTGAGTACGATCCAAATCGCAATGCCCGGATTGCCCTGGTTTATTACCAGGATGGCGAAAAGCGGTATATTCTTCACCCAGTCGGCTTAACCGTCGGTACAGTTATCACTGCTGGCCCAGACGCCCCAATTGAAATTGGCAACGCATTACCTTTAAGCAAAATTCCGTTAGGAACTGCCGTTCACAACGTAGAACTGACTGCTGGACGGGGCGGGCAAATTGTTCGCGCTGCTGGTGCCACTGCACAAGTAGTCGCTAAAGAAGGCGACTATGTCACTATCAAGCTACCCTCCGGTGAAGTCCGCATGATCCGCCGCGAGTGCTACGCTACCATCGGACAAGTCGGCAATGTTGAGCATCGCAACTTGAGTGCTGGTAAAGCTGGTCGTAATCGCTGGAAGGGACGCCGTCCGAAGGTAAGAGGCAGTGTCATGAACCCAGTCGATCACCCACATGGTGGTGGTGAGGGACGGGCACCAATTGGTAGAAGTGGACCAGTCACACCTTGGGGTAAGCCAACTTTAGGTGCTAAGACCCGTAAGCGGAACAAGCCAAGCAATAAATTAATTGTCCGGCGTCGTCGCAAATCTTCCAAGCGAGGTCGGGGCGGTCGGGAGTCCTAGGATTTTAGATTTTGGATTTTAGATTAGCAATACGTCCAAAATCCAAGATCCAAGATCCAAAAATCCAAAAGTAATTGGGGTTATTTGAAGTATGGGTCGTTCTCTTAAAAAAGGTCCTTTTGTTGCGGACCATTTGTTGAAAAAGATTGAAAATTTGAATGCTAGGGGCGATAAGCAAGTTATTAAAACTTGGTCTCGTGCTTCAACTGTATTGCCGCAAATGGTAGGTCACACCATCGCGGTTCATAACGGGCGGACTCACGTGCCAGTTTACGTCACCGAGCAAATGGTAGGGCATAAGTTGGGAGAATTCGCTCCAACTCGCACCTTCCGGGGACACTCGAAAGATTCCAAGGCAAAGAGGTAATTTTGAAGTTTGGGTTTTGAGATTATTCAGAATTCCAAATTCAAAATTATTAAAAGGGAGAAATCTATGGCAGTTGATACTACAGAAGAAGTGAAAGCGATCGCGCGATACATCCGGATGTCTCCCCACAAGGTGCGCCGGGTTCTCGACCAAATTCGGGGACGCTCCTATCGGGAAGCACTGATCGTTCTGGAATTTATGCCCTATCGGGCTTGCGATCCCGTCCGCAAGGTACTGCGCTCAGCAGCCGCCAATGCCGAACATAACGCCGGTTTAGACCCTGCACGATTAGTGGTTTCTAAGGCTTATGCCGACCAAGGCTCAACCTTGAAGCGCTTCCGACCCCGCGCTCAAGGTCGTGCATATCAAATTCGTAAACCAACGTGTCATATCACCGTAGCTGTTGCACAAGCAGCGGCAGATGAATAACACTACTTTGGCTAAGCGTTAATTGTCAGAAACAAGCTTTTGAACAATTAGCAATTAGCAATTAGCTGATTTAAGAGGACGCATTCGTGGGACAGAAAATTCATCCAATTGGTTTTCGGCTGGGGATTACCCAAGAACATCGCTCCCGTTGGTTTGCGGATGCTAAGCGCTACCCAGAACTCCTGCAAGAAGACCACACTATTCGGCAGGTCGTAGAGAAAAAACTCAGTAACGCTGGTATCTCCCAAGTACGGATTGAGCGCAAAGCCGATCAAATTGACTTAGAAATCCACACAGCTCGACCGGGTGTTGTGGTAGGTCGCGGTGGTACTGGCATTGAAGTATTACGCGGCGATCTTCAAGAAGCTTTAGGCGGTGGCAATCGTCAAATTCGGATCAACGTGATCGAAGTAGCACGGGTAGATGCCGACGCCGGACTGATTGCTGAGTATATTGCTCAACAGTTAGAGCGACGAGTTTCCTTCCGGCGCGTCGTGCGTCAAGCGATTCAACGTGCCCAACGAGCTGAAGTCCAGGGAATTAAAGTACAAGTCAGCGGACGGTTAAACGGGGCGGAAATTGCCCGAACCGAGTGGACAAGGGAAGGCAGAGTTCCTCTGCATACTCTTCGAGCCAACATTGACTACGCTTACCGCACTGCCAAAACTATTTACGGCATTCTTGGCGTTAAAGTTTGGATCTTCAAAGGTGAAGTGATTCCTGGTCAGGAAGAAATTCCGGCTCCTAACAACGCTCAGCCTAGACGTCGTCAACAGCGTCGTCGCCAGCAATTTGAAGACCGCTCTAATGAATAGGTTGATAGGTAATCGGTAATCGGTAATGGGTAATCAAAAAGAAAACGCCCAATTACCAGTTACCAATTACTAATTACCAATTATCAATTACCCATTACCAAGTCATGTTAAGTCCCAGAAGAACAAAATTTCGCAAACAGCAGCGCGGGCGGATGAACGGTTTGGCAACTCGCGGCAGTAGCCTAAACTTCGGTGACTTTGGCCTCCAATCCACAGAACCTTCTTGGATTACCTCCCGTCAAATTGAAGCCAGCCGCCGAGCCATGACCCGCTACATCCGTCGGGGTGGAAAAATCTGGATTCGGATCTTCCCCGATAAACCAGTTACAATGCGCCCTGCTGAAACCCGTATGGGTTCTG
Organism: Trichocoleus sp. DQ-U1; assembly: GCF_039961925.1. Classification (NCBI taxonomy): domain Bacteria; kingdom Bacillati; phylum Cyanobacteriota; class Cyanophyceae; order Leptolyngbyales; family Trichocoleusaceae; genus Trichocoleus; species Trichocoleus sp. DQ-U1. The sequence continues at coordinate 25,490 of NZ_JAMPKB010000020.1, forward strand.
GTAAAGGTTCGCCGGAATTTTGGGTAGCTGTCGTGAAGCCAGGCCGGATCTTGTTTGAGATTGCCGGGGTTCCTGAAGAAACCGCCAGGGAGGCGATGCGTCTAGCTTCCCACAAGTTGCCAATTAAGACGAAGTTCATCACTCGTGAAGAAGAAGGGACTGTGTGAGTTATGGCTCTGCCCAAGATAGAAGAAGCCAGAAATTTAGGCGATCGAGAACTGGCTGAAGAAATTTTAGCTGTCAAGCGTCAGCTGTTTGATTTACGGCTGCAACAGGCAACCCGACGCTTGGAAAAGTTACACCAGTTCAAGCATACGAAGCATCGTTTAGGTCAGCTCCTAACTGTAGAAGGGGAGCGGCAACGGGCTGCAAAGGCTCAAAAGCCACAACCAGATGCAACATCCGAGGAGTAGACCCCAATGGCAGTTAAAGAACGAGTTGGCTTGGTCGTCAGCGACAAGATGCAAAAGACCGTAGTGGTTGCTGTCGAGAACCGCTCACCGCACCCCAAGTACGGAAAAATTGTAGTGCGTACAAAGCGTTACAAAGCTCACGACGAAGAAAATCAGTGCAAGGTAGGCGATCGCGTCCGGATTTCCGAAACACGTCCTCTAAGCCGCACCAAACGATGGGCAGTGGCTGAAATTCTCAACCGTGAGGTTCAATAAGTAAAGTTATGAGTTTTGAGTTTGTAAAGGCGGGTTCATCGAAAATTTCGATTCGACACCGATATTTAATGAGGTAAACCCGTCAGTAACAAGTTTTAAGCGGAAATCTAACGAAAGAATGTCGGGAATAAAAATCAAACTTCTTACGTTCTTTCTTTTGCTAAAACTTAAAACTTACAGCTCAAAACTATTATTCAAAACTTACGCATCCGAAGCTAAGAACTATGATTCAGCCCCAATCTTACCTTAATGTCGCAGACAACAGCGGCGCTCGTAAATTGATGTGCATCCGCGTCTTAGGTGCCAGTGGCCGACGCTATGCCGGTGTTGGCGACGTAATCATTGCGGTCGTCAAAGATGCCATTCCCAATATGGCGGTTAAAAAGTCGGATGTTGTGCGAGCCGTGATTGTCCGTACCCGAAAAAATATGCGCCGGGACAGCGGTATGAGTATTCGCTTCGATGATAACGCCGCCGTCATCATCAACGCAGATGGCAACCCTAGAGGGACGCGCGTTTTTGGGCCAGTTGCACGCGAGCTGCGCGACAAAAACTTCACCAAAATTGTTTCTCTAGCTCCGGAGGTACTCTAATGGCCGCAAAAAAACAGTCTAAAAGAAACGGGACGAAGCTTCCCCAGCGCTATAAAATGCATGTCAAAAAAGGCGACACAGTACAAGTGATTGCCGGTCGTGATAAAGGCAAGGTTGGTGAAATTTTGCGGACGCTTCCCCAAGAAAGTCGAGTAATTGTCAAAGGCATCAACATTAAAACCAAGCACGTTAAACCTCAACAAGAAGGTGAATCCGGTCAAATCGTGACAGTAGAGGCACCAATCCATAGCTCTAACGTGATGCTTTACTCGGCTCAACAAAAGATTGCCAGCCGCATTTGCTACACCTTGAATGAAGAAGGACGCAAAGTGCGGATGCTCAAAAAAACGGGTGAAATTATTGACTAAATAGTTGTTAGTTACAGCATATTGCTAATTACTAACTGCTATTTCCCCTGACCAAGCCCAGGGATATTAAGGAAAAAACAATGACACAAAAACTGAAAACGCTGTACCAAGATACGATCGTTCCTAAACTGATGACTCAGTTTAATTACACGAATACCCATCAGGTACCCAAAGTCATAAAGGTTACGGTTAATCGAGGTTTAGGTGAGGCTTCTACCAACGCTAAAGCGTTGGAATCTTCCCTTGCTGAAATTGCCAAAATTACGGGTCAAAAACCAGTAGTGACGCGGGCGAAAAAGGCGATCGCTGGATTTAAACTTCGCCAAGGGATGCCAGTCGGCGTGATGGTGACTCTGCGGGCGGATCGGATGTATGCCTTTCTCGACCGATTAATTAACCTGTCCTTGCCACGGATTCGGGACTTTCGCGGCATTAGTCCCAAGAGCTTTGATGGTCGGGGAAATTACAGCTTAGGCATTAGAGAACAGCTGATATTTCCAGAAATAGAATACGACAGCATCGACCAAATTCGGGGCATGGACATTTCCATCATTACTACAGCAAATACCGACGAAGAAGGCCGCGCCTTGCTAAAAGAAATGGGAATGCCTTTCCGGGATCAATGAGGCAGTCAAAATAAGGAGGGAATAATGGCGGCAAACGACACAATTTCAGATATGCTGACTCGCATTCGGAATGCGAATCTGGCGCGGCACCAAACAACAGAAATACCAGCGACAAAGATGACTCGCAGTATTGCCAAAGTCCTCAGGGAGGAAGGCTTTATTGCTGAATTTGAAGAAGTTGGCGAAGGGATTAAGCAACACTTGCTAATTTCTCTAAAGTACAAAGGCAAAAACCGTCAACCGATTATTAATACCTTGAAGCGGGTCAGCAAACCTGGTCTGCGGGTCTACTCTAACCGCAAAGAACTACCCCGCGTGCTGGGCGGTATCGGAATTGCGATCATTTCTACCTCCAGCGGCATTATGACTGACCGGGAAGCACGGCGTCAGGGTGTAGGTGGAGAAGTGCTTTGCTACATCTGGTAGATAAGCTAATAGCTATTAGTTATTAGCTATTAGCTCGATTGGCTGGTAGGTTTCAAAAACCTAGAAAAGCACAGACTTTCGGACTCACCGATAGACCAAAAGCTAACAGCTAACAGCTAACGGCTAACGGCTAATTGATTAGGAGGATTAAGTCATGTCTCGTATTGGCAAACGCCCTATTAATATTCCTGCTAAGGTACAAGTCTCGATCGAAGGGCAACATGTTGCAGTGAAAGGGCCTAAAGGAGAACTATCCAGGGTTCTACCATCTGAGGTGAGTATAGAGCAGGAGGGAGAAACGATCTTGGTCAAGCGGCGGGATGAATCTCGCGCAGCTCGTCAACGCCACGGTCTTTCTCGTACTCTGATTGCCAACATGGTCGATGGAGTTTCTCAAGGATTTCAGCGTCGTCTAGAAATCCAGGGAGTCGGTTATCGTGCGGCAGTTCAAGGTCGCAATCTGATTCTGAGCGTGGGTTACAGTCATCCAGTTCAGATTGAACCTCCCGACGGTGTTCAAATGGCCGTAGAAAACAACACAAATGTAGTTGTAAGCGGCATTGATAAAGAAATCGTAGGAAATATCGCTGCTCGAATCCGTGCTGTCCGTCCACCGGAAGTTTACAAGGGTAAAGGCATTCGCTATGCGGGTGAAGTCGTAAGACGTAAAGCTGGAAAGGCAGGTAAGAAGTAAAGATGAAGCTAACTCGTAAAGAACTAATTCAACGTCGGCATCACCGGGTGCGGCGTAAGGTAAATGGCAGTAGTGAGCGTCCTCGGTTAGCTGTCTTTCGATCCAATCAGCATATTTATGTCCAGGTAATTGACGACACTCAACAACGTACTCTTGCCTGTGCCTCAACTTTGGAACCGGATCTAAAATCACAGTTAACAACAGGAGCTTCCTGTGCCGCCTCTGTTGAGGTAGGCAAGTTAATTGCTCAGCGAGCGATCGCTCAAGGCATTTCGAGGGTTGTCTTTGACCGAGGCGGCAACCTTTATCACGGTCGAATCAAAGCCCTGGCAGACGCTGCTCGCGAAGCTGGGTTGGATTTCTAAAGACAAGCATGCAAAAGGCAAAAGTAAAAAGAAAGAAGTTTTTATGTTCATATTTCTACCTTTGATTTCTCTTTCTTTTGCCTTTTTACATTTTTAGTTTTTACTCTCACTCTCAAGGTTCAGGATAAAACTATGGCAAAAGAGCGTCGGAAAAGTTCTGCGCGTCGGGAAAAAGAAATTACCTTTCAAGAACGGGTGATCCAGATCCGTCGTGTTAGTAAGGTCGTCAAAGGCGGTAAAAAACTCAGCTTCCGCGCGATCGTTGTCATTGGCAATGAGCGCGGTCAAGTTGGCGTCGGCGTTGGCAAAGCAAGTGATGTAATTGGAGCTGTTCGTAAAGGCGTTGCCGATGGCAAAAAACACTTAATTGACATCCCCTTGACCAAGGCAAATTCTATCCCCCATCCTATTAACGGAGCCGGGGGTGGTGCCCAAGTGATGATGCGACCCGCAGCTCCAGGAACGGGCGTTATTGCCGGTGGTGCTGTACGTACTGTGCTGGAGTTAGCAGGTGTGCGTAACATCTTGGCAAAACAGCTGGGTTCTAATAACCCCTTGAACAATGCTAGAGCTGCCGTGAATGCTCTTTCCACCTTGCGTACATTTTCTGAAGTGGCTGAAGAACGCGGGATTCCTATCGAAAATCTCTACGCCTAAATTTAGCCATCAGCGATTAGCTATTAGTGACTCTCAGTTTAAAGGCAACTTTAATATCTTGGACAAACAACAAAACACTAACAGCTAATAGCTTCCCCAAAAAATAAGTCGTCAATCCTCAAGGTCAAGCGAATGAGATTAGAAGATGCAGTTCCTAAAAAAGGCTCAAAGAAGCGCCGCCGACGCATTGGACGAGGTATAGCAGCTGGTCAAGGTGCCAGTGGTGGCTTTGGGATGCGCGGTCAAAAATCTAGATCGGGGCGGGGCACACGACCCGGATTTGAAGGCGGACAAATGCCACTGTACCGTCGCCTGCCTAAGTTAAAGCACTTTACGGTCATTAATCGTAAGCAATACACTACGATCAACGTAAGTAAGCTGGCATCACTCCCTGCTAACACGGAAGTGACTCTAGACTCATTGATGGAGTTTGGCATTCTCACCGCAAATCATGGTTCTCTGAAAATCCTCGGTGACGGTGAACTGAATGTGGCTCTGAACGTAAAAGCAGCAGCTTTCACTAGCTCGGCTCGCAGCAAGATTGAAGCCGCTGGTGGCAGTTGTGAAGTTGTTGCTGCCCGTGCCCATAAGGGTTAAACATATTGCATGCCAGCGTCTCTTGCTCATCGTTGAGGTATTCCTTACATGGTCGTTAGTCGAGACAAAAGCCCAACTGCTCAGGAAACCTTTGCACAGATGGCTCAAGCAGCCGGTCTTAGAGGTCGGCTGCTTCTCACCATCGGCTTGCTGATTTTAGTTCGCATTGGCATCTTTTTGCCAGTACCGGGAATTGACCGGGCTAGGTTTGCTCAAGATATTCAAAATAACCAATTAATTGGATTTCTGGACATCTTCTCTGGGGGCGGAATTACCGCCTTGGGAATTTTTGCTCTAGGGATTTTGCCCTATATCAATGCCTCCATCATTATCCAATTACTAACAGCTGCCATTCCTTCTTTGGAAAAATTGCAGAAGGATGAAGGAGAAGCTGGAAGGCGAAAAATCTCTCAGATTACTCGCTATGTAGCGCTGGGAGGGGCTTTGATTCAAACTAGCTTCATTGCGGTATGGCTTGAACGCTATGCAACAAACGTTCGGGGACCCCTGTTTATCGCGGAGACTGCACTCGCTCTAACCGCTGGTTCAATGTTTGTTATGTGGGTGTCAGAGCTGATTACCGAGCGGGGGGTTGGTAACGGCGCTTCTTTGTTGATTTTCATCAATATTGTTGCAGTTCTACCTAAATCCCTTGGGCAAACTATTAATTATGCCCAGGTTGACAATCGCAATGTAGGACCCGTGATCATTCTGCTGCTAGTTTTCCTAGTCATGATCTTGGGAATTGTGTTTGTGCAGGAGGGAACCAGGCGGATTCCGATTATTTCGGCACGCCGACAGGTAGGTAAACGACTCTACCGGGAAAGGACGAGCTACCTGCCTTTGCGGCTGAACCAGGGTGGAGTTATGCCGATCATTTTTGCCTCTTCCGTTCTAATTTTCCCAGGTTTCCTAGCTCAGATGACTCAAAATACGGGCAATAATCCGGTCTTGAGTCAAATACATCAAGTTCTCAATCAAGTTGCGAATGCTCTAAATCCCAATAGTCAGACGCCCGGAGTTTATGAGGTCGTTTATCTGATCTTGATTCTGTTTTTCAGCTACTTTTACGCATCTTTGATTGTAAATCCTGTGGATTTATCACAGAACTTGAAAAAGATGGGAGCCAGCATACCTGGCATCCGTCCAGGTCGGGCTACTAGCGATTACGTGGAAGGAGTTTTGAATCGGCTAACTTTCTTAGGCGCTATCTTTTTGGGATTAGTGGCAATTGTGCCCACAATTGTAGAAAGAGCCACCGGCATTACAACTTTTCAAGGGCTGGGAGCTACTTCTTTGCTGATTTTGGTGGGCGTGGCAATTGATACAGCAAAGCAAATCCAAACCTATGTCATTTCCCAGCGCTATGAAGGAATGGTGAAGCAGTAGTGACGCGATTGATTTTTTTGGGGCCGCCAGGAGCGGGGAAGGGAACTCAGGCACATATCCTCGCTCAAGAGCTGGAAATTCCTCATGTTTCCACGGGTGATATCTTGAGAAATGCCAAGGCGGCTGGAACTGAACTCGGTTTGAAGGCGAAGTCCTATATGGATCGAGGTGAGTTGGTTCCCGATGCTTTGATATTGGATTTGGTGCGCGATCGCTTGACCCAAACAGATGCCCAACCTGGTTGGATTTTAGATGGTTTCCCCCGTAACGTCTCTCAGGCAACTTTTCTGGATGAATTGTTGCAAAAATTAGACCAAGTCTCCGATTACGTTCTCAATCTGGAAGTTGCGGACGAAGTTTTGGTAGATCGGATGCTGGAACGAGGTCGCAAGCAAGGACGAACGGATGATACAGAAGAAGTCATTCGTCATCGTTTGGAAGTTTATCGCAACCAAACGGCTCCGCTAATTGATTTCTACAAGCAGCGCCAACAGTTGGTTTCAATTGATGGCGATCGCTCTCTAGAAGAAGTTACTTCCGCACTCAAACAAGTTGTTCGTTCTTGACAGGAGCGGGTGCGATCGCCCAATGTCAGGGGTCAGTTCGTTGCTAATCTACTTTCCAGACTGGCGGCTGCGACTGACCCCCAACCTGATGAAGTAAATTTTTGATAAAATATGTTAATAAGACCTTGACTGTCAGTCAGGGGAATGAGCTGTGAATGACAGTAGGCAAGCTGAAGAATTGAGGAAAAGGATAACTTGGCTAAACAAGATTTAATTGAAATGGAAGGCACGGTAACAGAATCCCTGCCTAATGCAATGTTTCGCGTTGATTTAGACAATGGGTTTAATGTATTAGCCCATATTTCCGGGAAAATCCGCCGGAATTACATCAAGATTCTACCGGGCGATCGCGTCAAAGTGGAACTCACCCCATACGACCTAACCAAGGGTAGAATAACTTACCGGCTACGCAACAAAAAGTAGTTGCGAAAAAAAGCGACTCGCTCGTTTTTAAAAGCTTGTGTTATGAAAAAATTCATCAATCAGATGAACTTTTAAATACACTTAAAAAGTGATATAATGTAGAGCTTGCAATGTAGCCAAAATAGGCATGAAAGTTCGAGCATCAGTCCGAAAAATTTGTGAAAAATGCCGTGTCATTCGGCGGCGCGGTCGAGTCATGGTGATTTGTTCTAACCCAAAACACAAGCAACGCCAAGGTTAACTCAACCCGATCCTCAGGACAAGTTTATAGCACTAAAAACAAGACTAGGGAGACAACAAGCGTGGCACGGATTGCTGGGGTAGACCTTCCTCGCGATAAGCGCGTAGAAATTGGTCTGACTTACATTTATGGAATTGGACTCTCGCGCTCCAAAGAAATTTTGGCAGCATCCAAAGTTAATCCAGACACAAGAGTAAAAGACTTAAGTGATTCCGACGTTGCTGCTCTGCGCGAAGCAGTGGAAAGCAACTATCAAATTGAAGGGGATCTCAGACGCTGGGAGGCAATGAACATCAAGCGCCTGATTGACATTGGCACCTACCGGGGTCGGCGTCATCGAATGGGCTTGCCAGTTCGGGGTCAACGAACCCGTACAAATGCGCGAACCCGTCGCGGCAGACGTCTCACAGTCGCAGGTAAGAGAAAGGCACCAGGGCCGAAATAACCTTCTTGTGCTAGCTGAAAAGCTAAAAGCAGAGGCTTGGATTTCGTTCGTTTGCTAAAAGCAAAATTGACCAACCAATTCAGCCAACCCATTATAACTACTGTCAACTAGATCCACATGGCGCGACAACCAACAAAAAAAACAGGTCCAAAAAAACAAAAACGCAACGTACCTAATGGCGTAGCCTTCATCCAGTCTACTTTTAACAACACGATTGTCACGATTTCTGACACGAATGGGGACGTCCTATCCTGGGCTTCAGCTGGCTCAAGTGGCTTTAAAGGAGCGAAAAAAGGAACTCCTTTTGCAGCGCAAACCGCAGCTGAAAGCGCGGCTCGCCGAGCGACCGATCAGGGGATGCGTCAGATTGAAGTCATGGTTAGCGGTCCAGGAGCTGGTCGAGAAACCGCGATTCGAGCGCTGCAAGGGGCGGGGCTAGAAATTACCTTAATTCGAGATGTGACGCCAATCCCCCACAATGGCTGCCGTCCGCCCAAGCGACGTCGAGTCTAGAATTGCTTTGACAGCGATCGCTGTCAAAGCAATTCGTAATTAGCAGCAAGTGGCAAACAGCTAACTGCTAAATTGGCATTGAGACAGTAGGGGCAATGCTAGGGAAGAGCTTCTAGCGTTCTTTCCAGGGGTTTTATGAAGAAGGGAGGTCACTCCGTGGCGCAGTTTCAAATTGAGTGTGTAGAGTCCAAAACTGAGAATAATCGGAGCCAATATAGCAAATTTGTCCTGGAGCCTCTAGAACGGGGTCAAGGTACCACCGTCGGCAATGCGCTGAGGCGGGTTCTACTGTCTAATTTAGAAGGGACAGCCGTGACAGCTGTTCGGATTGCTGGGGTTAATCATGAGTTTGCCACAGTTGAGGGAGTTCGGGAGGATGTCCTAGAAATTCTGCTGAACATGAAGGACATTGTACTCAAAAGTCACTCCTCCCATCCCCAAATTGCTCGATTAACTGTCACAGGCCCAGCAACGGTGACAGCCGGACGATTTGATTTACCCTCTGAAGTTGAGGTGGTCGATCCTAATCAATACGTTGCTACCCTAGCAGACGACGCTAGGTTGGAAATGGAATTCCGCATCGAACGAGGAAAGGGATATCGCGCCGTAGACCGGGGACGAGATGACACTGCTGCTTTGGACTTCCTCCAGATTGACGCTGTGTTTATGCCCGTGCATAAAGTTAACTACAGCATTGAAGATGCCCGGATTGACGGTTCTCTGGAAAGAGACCGACTAATCCTTGAAATCTGGACGAATGGCAGCCTCAGTCCCCAAGAGGCACTTTCTCAAGCGGCAAGTATTCTGGTGGATTTGTTCAATCCCCTGAAAGATATCACCCTCGATCCGATGACGGTAGACTATGCCGATGATGAAGATCCTACTAGCCAGATCCCAATCGAAGAATTGCAGCTTTCGGTGAGGGCATACAACTGTCTCAAGCGAGCGCAAATTAACTCTGTAGCTGACTTGCTGGATTACAGCCAAGAGGATCTACTAGAGATTAAAAACTTTGGTCAAAAGTCGGCAGAAGAAGTCATCGAAGCCTTACAGCGGCGACTAGGAATTACCCTGCCTCACGAAAAGGCTGCGAAAACAACTTGAAGTAAAGAGTAATGGTAATAGGTAGAATTAATTACCGATTACCCATTACTTCTTCACCGAGTACCCATTAGCAGTTACCAATTCCCAATTAGCAATTCAAAATCGTTATGCGTCACTGTCGTCGTATTCCAAAACTAGGTAAGCCTGCCGACCAGCGTCGAGCGCTGTTAAGGGCGCTGACAACCGAATTAATCCGTCAGGGCCGAATCACAACCACAAAGACGCGTGCTAAGGCGCTGCGCCCGGAAGTGGAAAAAATGATTACTCTGGCAAAGGACGGCTCTCTGGCAGCCCGCAGGCAAGCCATGGGCTACATTTATGACAAACAGTTGGTTCATGCCCTGTTTGAGCAAGCCGCTAGCCGTTACGGCGAACGCAACGGGGGATACACCCGTATCCTGCGAACTGTGCCACGTCGGGGTGATAATGCTGAAATGGCAATTATCGAGCTGGTTTAACGTGAGGACTGAGGACTGAGAGAATTCAAAACTCACTACTCACTACTCAAAGCTCATCATGTTACAAGCCATGCCATTATCAACCCAGCGAGTTGCCCTGGTAATCCAATACCTGGGCACTCATTTTCATGGCTGGCAGCGACAACCTAATGGGCGCACCGTGCAGGAAGAGATTGAAACAGTTCTGTCTAAGGTGCAGGAACGACCTGTTACTCTACACGGTGCGGGGCGCACTGATAGCGGTGTGCATGCAGCAGCACAAGTGGCACACTTTGAGGCTACGGGTCCCATTCCGCCTGATAAATGGGCTGCGATTCTTAATTCTCATCTGCCCGATGATATTCTGATTCGAGCCTCAGCGGCTGTAGGTTCAAATTGGCACGCTCGGTTTTCTGCGAGCTGGCGTCGGTATCGATACACGCTCTATACAGATCCCAAGCCAAACTTGTTTGTGCAGCCCTTCAGTTGGCATTATTATTATGCACCGCTAGATGAATCTCTCATCCAGGCAGCTTTAACCCCTTTGATAGGTAGCCATCATTTGGCTGCTTTTCACAGGGCAAATTCGGCGCGATCGCATTCCTGGGTGGATGTGCAGGCGGCAGAGTGCTACCGAGACGGCTCATTTATTCATATTGAGATTCAAGCCAACGGATTTTTGTATGGCATGGTGCGGCTGCTGGTGGGATTACTGGTGCAGGTAGGAAAGGGAGAGCGATCGCCAGAAAGCTTCACCGAGTTGTGGGTAAACCAGCGTCGTCACGAAGTAAAGTACTCTGCGCCCGCTAAAGGCTTGTGCCTGTTGCGAGTTGGCTACCCAGAGTTTCCCTTTCCCCCGGAAGTCTGGTTTGACACCCAGCCTAAGTTGGTCTTGCCGACTGTCACCGCCGAATATTGCCTAAGTTGAAAGCTTGAAGATGAGAAGGTTGAAGGTTACAAGGTTCTTCAACATTCAAAGCTCCAACTTACCAACTTTTGACTCACCCCTTGAAGCGTATAAAAAGAACCATGAACAAAACCCCCATCCCATCTCAAGATTCCATCGAACGCAATTGGTACGTCGTTGATGCCGCAGAGCAGCGGCTGGGTCGTCTGGCGAGTGAAATTGCCATGATTCTCAGAGGCAAAAACAAGCCTACCTTTACTCCCCATCTGGATACCGGCGATTTCGTGATCGTCGTCAATGCCGAAAAAGTGGTAGTCACCGGAAAAAAACGCACTCAAAAGCTCTACCGGAAACATTCTGGACGTCCGGGCGGAATGAAGACGGAAACCTTTGCTAAGCTACAGGGCCGTATCCCAGAGCGGATTATCGAACACGCCGTGCGCGGGATGTTGCCCAAGAGTTCTCTAGGGAAACAACTGTTCACCAAGCTAAAAGTTTATCCGGGGCCATCCCATCCCCATGAATCTCAACAGCCCCAGGAACTCAAAATTCAAACAATTCCAGGAGGAGAAAATTAATGCAAGCAGTAGAACAAAGTGGTCGAGTCGTTTATTGGGGAACAGGTCGCCGGAAGTCGTCCGTAGCAAGAGTTCGCCTGGTTCCCGGAAGCGGTCAAATGATTGTCAATGACCGACCGGGCGACAATTACTTCAATTACCAACCGGCTTATATGTCAGCGGCAAAAGCCCCCCTGGAAACTCTGGGTCTGGAAAATGAGTATGACATTCTGGTGAAAGCCCACGGTGGTGGATTAACGGGGCAAGCTGATTCGATTCGTTTGGGAGTAGCGAGAGCCTTGTGCCAACTCGACCCGGACAATCGCCAACCGCTGAAAAGCGAAGGCTACTTAACCCGCGATCCCAGAGCGAAAGAGCGGAAGAAATACGGCTTGCACAAAGCCCGGAAGGCTCCGCAGTACTCGAAGCGATAAAAAAGCGATCGCATTTGAGTTGGTTATCGATGGTAGGTGCGAGGTCTGCCTCGCACTCGCTGATGCTGGAAAGCTAGAATTATATAGGGACATTACCCAGTCGAGGAGTAATCATGGCAAGACAAGGAATTCATCCAGAGTGGTATCCAGAAGCAAAAGTTTACTGCAACGGAGAAGTGGTAATGACCGTTGGCTCAACACAGCCAGAACTTCACGTTGATGTTTGGTCGGGGAACCACCCCTTTTACACTGGAACCCAGAAAATTATTGACACCGAAGGTCGGGTAGAGCGCTTCATGCGGAAATATGGAATGTTGGAAACTACCCAACCCCAAGGTGATGGTTCGGGTTCCCAAGGCAAAAAGTAGCGGGTCGGCTTGCTCGTAGCGCGACCCGCCTGTTGGGTCGAAGTTATTGATGATAAGCTTTCCTGCTGTTTTTGTGGAGCGATCGCATTTCCTATGGCTGAAACATACCTGCTGGAAAAATTAAATTCCGTTGAGCAAACCTTTAATGAGTTAACTCGCCGACTGGCAGATCCAGATACCGCCTCCAATCCAGATGAGTATCAACGGGTGGCAAAAGCTCGTTCCTCATTGGAGGACGTTGTTAATACCTATGAAAGCTGGAAAACCACTCAGCAAAACTTGGTAGGAGCAAAACTGGTACAGAAGGAATCTGCCAGCGATCCTGAGTTGCAGGAAATGGCAGCCTTGGAAGTGGAAGAACTGGAAAGCAAGCTTGAGCATTTGGAAACACGCCTCAAGATTTTACTTTTGCCCCGCGATCCCAATGATGACAAAAACATCATGTTGGAAATTCGCGCGGGTACGGGTGGAGATGAGGCGAGTATCTGGGCTGGAGATTTGGTGCGGATGTACTCGTACTATGCCCAAACTCAAAACTGGAAGATTAAGTTACTCAGCGAGTCGCGGGCAGAGTCGGGTGGTTTTAAAGAAGCCATTTTGGAAATCCAAGGCGACAACGTTTACAGCCAACTGAAATTTGAAGCAGGCGTCCATCGGGTACAACGAGTGCCAGTGACGGAAGCTGGAGGGCGGGTTCACACCTCAACGGCAACAGTGGCAGTGATGCCAGAGGTGGATGATGTAGAGATACACATTGACCCGAAGGATATTGAAATGAGTACAGCTCGCTCTGGCGGTGCTGGCGGTCAAAATGTGAACAAGGTAGAAACTGCTGCCGACTTGTTCCACAAGCCGACGGGGATTCGGATTTTCTGTACGGAAGAGCGATCGCAGTTGCAAAACAAAGAACGCGCGATGCAAATCCTCCGTGCCAAGCTTTACGAAATGAAGCTGCGCGAACAGCAGGAAGCTGTGACCTCCATGCGGCGTTCTCAGGTAGGTACTGGCTCCCGTTCGGAAAAAATTCGTACTTACAATTACAAAGATAACCGCGTCACCGACCATCGTCTGGGTCAGAATTACAGCCTTAACCCAGTTCTGCAAGGCGACCTAGAACATATTATTCAGGCTTGTATTTCTCAAGATCAGCAAGAACGCTTGGCAGAATTAGCCGCTTCCACTACCAACGCTGAGTCGCTTAATTAAGATGAGCGCTAAATGTATCGACAGACGCGATTAATCGCGTTTTTGCCATCCTGAACCCAGCCGACGTATAAACGGCTGGGTTTTTATTTTTATCCAGATCATCTCTAGTAAATTGCCCAAAATCAGGGAAACTCAGCCTGCCAGCGAATACTGGAAAATTAACAAACCTGCTCTTAGACGCGATCGCTTCAACATCAGCGGTTTTGCCTCCTATATCACTATCCGCAGGCTGAAATTCTGGCAAAATTAGCTAAGGAACGGTTAGACCCTGCTGTGTTGCTCGAAAATTGGAATAGCGATCACCCTTACCTAAAAAAGAGCTAACTTTTCCTCTATCTATGTGGATTGGAAGTGAGACTAGGATAAATCAAACTGTCCAAATGCCTTTTTTTCTTGTATTTTATTCTTATTAGAGAGATATCAATAATTCCTCATGTATTATTAATAACACTATTAAGTCAAGGTTCTCTAACTCTATGTTTAAGTAAATCAATGTAAAAATAGACTCTTGTAAATTCCTTAAAAAAACCGTTCTAAAGGCTTGTATAAATAGCGTTGACCAGAGGTGCCGAGATGCCAAACAATAATCAAGCTTCGGATTGGAATTACGATCCAAACGATCCCTATTCTCCAATCTACTATAAGGGAGCAGTCGTTGGATTTATAAAACCAGAATATGCACTCCGAATCGTTGACTTTCTCAATGAAGATGAACGGCTACGCAAAGCTCTCAAAATGGCTTGTTTTGACTTGATAACTGAGGCAGGGGGCGATACGAGTAGAGTCGATCTTTTAATGAAAAGATATATTGCAAGTACCGAGCGTCCTAAATATGGATCGGCGGCGGTCGCCTTGCTGTTGAGGGATAGACAAGATGAACTTGATATTAGTGATAAAGAATTTGCCCGATTCTGCGACTCTTATCGATTGTCTTGGAAAGAGCTGAAAGAAATTTTCTTAGGAAAAGAAATTAACGATAATCAGCTAGGGCCAATTGCACGAATCGTAGGGAAATCTATTGAAGAGTTGATTGAAGTGCGGGATGGGCCACCTCCCAGAGGCGATCGCTAATGTGAGTCAGCGTGCGGGAAAAAATAAATACAACTGATTATTTGGGAAATTTGAGGCTGGAGAAGATTTACCAATTTTTGATCGCGTTCCTGAATCAAGGAATATCAGTAGTTGTTATTTGCTCTGAGCAGGTGATAACAAAAGCGCCTGAAGTCATAGACGAGAAGAAGGACTTATGTAATCTAAAATCAGCTTTCCACTCAGTACACCTAGAGAAAGGCGATCGCGCTGTTGGATTTTCAAGTTGTCTACCAACAGTTGCCAATTCCGATTTTAGAATTAAATTTTGTTAAGATAAACTGGACTCTCTCGATCGCCTGACGGACTTACTGGCAATACCAACGGACATCCGTCAAATAATTCGCTCATCCCCCCAGCATCCTTGGAGACTCTTGATGTTACGACTTGAACATATCAGTAAAATTTATCCCACCGGCGAAGTTCTCAAGGATGTCAACTGGGAAGTCAAACCGGGCGATCGCATTGGCTTAGTCGGCGTTAACGGTGCAGGAAAATCGACTCAGCTCAAAATTATTGCGGGGGAGATGGAACCCACTGCTGGGGAAGTGATTCGTCCTGCAAATTTGCACATTGCCTATCTGACTCAAGAATTTGAGGTAGATCCGACGCGCACTGTGCGAGAAGAACTTTGGACGGTTTTCAAAGAAGCCAATGAAGTACAGCACGCTCTGGCGCAGGTGCCGAGAGAAATGGAAACTGCGAATCCAGATGAATTAGACCGACTGATCCACAAATTGGATCGGCTACAGCGGCAGTTTGAAGCGTTGGATGGCTACGGGTTAGACGCGCGGATTGAGAAGATGTTGCCAGAAATGGGGTTTGCGCCAGAAGATGGCGATCGCCTCGTTAGCGCTTTCAGCGGTGGCTGGCAAATGCGGATGAGTTTGGGCAAAATTTTACTCCAAAAACCCGATTTATTACTACTGGATGAACCAACGAACCACCTGGATCTAGAAACCATTGAGTGGTTGGAAACCTATCTCAAAGGGCTGAAGACTCCAATCGTGATAGTATCGCACGATCGAGAATTTCTCGACCGTCTTTGCACCCAAATTGTAGAAACAGAACGCGGCGTTTCTACCACCTACTTAGGCAACTACTCGGCTTATTTACAACAAAAAGCAGAAAACCAAGAAGCCCAACTCAGCGCCTACGAACGCCAGCAAAAAGAACTAGAAAAGCAGCAAGTCTTTGTTGATCGTTTCCGTGCTAGTGCTACCCGCAGCACCCAAGCGAAAAGCCGTGAGAAACAACTAGAAAAAATCGAACGGATTGAAGCGCCGACTGGGGGATTAAGAACCCTGCGCTTCCGCTTTCCTGACGCTCCCCGCAGTGGTCGCGAGGTGGTAGAAATTCAGAATTTGGTACATACTTACGACGAAAAAATTCTATTTTTAGATGCGAATCTACTAATGGAACGAGGCGATCGCATTGCCTTTCTCGGTCCGAACGGGGCTGGAAAATCAACCTTGTTGCGTCTAATTATGGGCATGGAACAACCTACTGAAGGTTCAGTTCAATTAGGCGCTCACAACGTGATTCCTGGCTACTTTGAGCAAAATCAGGCGGAAGCGTTGGATCTGTCTAGAACTGTCATGGAAACTATCCATGATGAAGTTCCTGAGTGGAAAAATGAGGAGGTTCGCACACTTCTAGGACGCTTCTTGTTCAGCGGTGACACCGTATTTAAAAAAGTTGAGGCTCTGAGCGGAGGTGAAAAAGCTCGTCTGGCGTTAGCAAAAATGCTTTTGCGCCCAGTTAATTTAATGATTTTGGACGAGCCTACTAACCACTTGGATATTCCGGCTAAAGAAATGTTGGAAGAGGCAATCCAAAACTACGAAGGTACGGTAATTTTAGTCTCCCACGACCGATATTTTATTTCCAAAGTTGCCAATAAAATTGTCGAGATCCGTGACGGCGAATTCCGCCTGTATCGAGGAGATTACCATTACTATCTAGACAAAATTGCTGAAGAAAAAGAGCAGGCAAGATTAGAGGCGATCGCTGCTGATAAAGCTGCTAAGAAAGCTGCAAAAGCTGCTAAGGAATCTAGCAAACGCAAATAAAGTCTAGAAGTCGTTTTTTAAATGCAGAGAACGTAAAGAATCGTCGCAAAGGAACGTCAGCAGTAGTCTCACCACTGCTGACGTTCCTTTGGCAATAAAGATAGGTTTAAACCCTTGCTTATTGCGTTCTTGAGAGCTAAAAAGGTACGGCGCTTAGGGTGGGCTTTCCAAGTTTCCAAAAGTCTTACTTTAGGTAGATGCAAGTTATAATAAAAAGACTAAGTTTCCATCGGGGGAGGAAATCGTGCCCACTTTCCTCGACCTGGCGAACAACTAGCAACAAGCCTTAGAAATCTTGGAGCCTTGGAAGCCGCTTTATGCAGACTTTCCTTGTCATCTCAATTACGAACCGCCTGTGCATCTGCTGCTGGCTGTAACTATGGCGGCTCAAGGCACCGACGAGCTAGGCATCCAAGTTACCGCAGAACTGTATCGCTGGTTTCTCAATGCGATCGCTCTTGGCAGATCCCGCTGAGTTAGAAACCACTCTACGCTCCAGCAAGAATCGGGAATTGTTTCGTTTTCTTGACATATCACGGTCGATCTGTTCTTAAAGCCAAAAAGCCTGCTTGCAAAGCCTGTACCTTATTAGACTTGTTTCCATGTGTGGGCTTGACGCCTACTAGTCTCGCAGGTGCGTCAAGGGATTGTCATCAAGGGAGTAGCGCTCCCTTACGTACTTTTAGCGATCGCTTCCTACCAGGACTGTCTTCAGAACCCTGTAATAAAATAGTCATCCGATCTAGAGAGAATTGCTGTGCTGTCCCTGGCAAAAAAACTAAAAAAGCTAACAGAAGCTGCTAAAAATAACACTGCGAGTACAAAGGGCGATGATATCATGACGGAGAAATTACTGAAAACAAAGGGCAATTGAGTATGGCGCAAGCACCTGTGTCTCCCGTGGTGCTAGTCATTCTAGACGGCTGGGGCTACCGCGAAGAAACCGATGGAAACGCCATAGCCGCCGCTAACACACCTGTGATGGATAGCCTCTGGGCAGTCTATCCCCACACACTCATTTACACCTCCGGCAAGGCTGTAGGATTGCCAGAAGGTCAGATGGGTAACTCAGAAGTAGGCCATCTCAACATTGGTGCTGGTCGGGTTGTACCGCAAGAATTAGTTCGTATCTCAGACGCCGTGGAAGACGGTAGTTTACTGAGCAATCCTGCACTGGTGCAAGTCTGTCAGGAAGTCAAGAGCCGGGGTGGTAAGCTTCACCTAGTTGGGCTTTGTTCTGAAGGTGGGGTGCATTCTCATCTGGCGCATCTTCTAGGATTACTGGATTTAGCGAAAGCGCAAGAGATTCCCTCAGTTTGTATCCACGCGATCGCAGATGGGCGCGATACCTATCCCCACGAGGGGATAGAGGCAATTCAGAAGATTCAAGACCACATTGACCAGATTGGGGTCGGGCGCATTGTCACCCTCAGCGGTCGCTACTACGCAATGGATCGAGACCAGCGGTGGGATCGGGTGAAACGCGCCTACGATGTGATGACTCAGGATGGCTTAGGAGATGGTCGCTCGGCGCAAGAAGTTTTGCAGGCTTCCTATGCTGAAAATGTCACAGATGAATTTATCATCCCAACCCGAATTGCTCCTGGAGCTATAGAAGCGGGGGATGGTGTGATTTTCTTTAACTTCCGACCTGATAGATCCAGACAACTTACCCAAGCCTTCGTGTCTCCAGGCTTTAAGAGGTTTGAACGACAGCATATCGAGCCACTGAGCTTTGTTACTTTTACTCAGTACGAACCGAATTTACCAGTTTTGGTGGCTTTTGAACCCCAGAACTTGAGTAACATCCTGGGAGAAGTCATTGCCAATCGGGGACTGCGCCAGTTTCGGACTGCTGAAACCGAGAAATACGCCCACGTTACTTATTTCTTCAACGGCGGTCGGGAACAGCCTTTTGAAGGGGAGGATCGGGAACTGGTACCGAGTCCAATGGTTCCAACCTATGACCAAGCACCGGAGATGTCAGCAGCAGCGGCGACGGATGTAGCGATCGCTGCTGTTGAAAAACGCATTTACTCCCTTATGGTCATCAACTACGCCAACCCAGACATGGTGGGACATACAGGTCAGATAGAACCGACAATTCAAGCACTGGAAACGGTAGACCGATGTTTGGGACGCCTTCTAGAAAGTATCAATAAGGCGGGTGGCACGGCGATTATCATTGCCGACCACGGGAACGCTGAATATATGCAGGATAAAGAAGGCAACCCTTGGACTGCTCACACAACAAACCCTGTGCCCTTTATCCTGGTGGAAGGGGAAGGGTTAAAAATTCCCGGCTATGGGACTGAAGTGACTTTGCGAAGTGATGGACGTTTGTCGGACATTGCACCAACGATTCTGGAAATCTTAAAGCTGCCACAGCCAGTAGAAATGACAGGTCGTTCGATGCTGGTTCCTCTGGAATTTGATGTCCGCGCCAACCGCACACCCGTGCGAGTTTCTTTGTAAAGTGCTAGGAGCTAATAGCTAATGACTCATTGCATCTTTCTGATGCTTAGCGGTTAGCTCTTAACGATCCGCAATTCACAATTCTTAAAAACTGACACCGAACAACCAACTATGAATTTATATAGCATTCTGCAAATTATATGGGCGGTTTCTTCCGCAATTCTGATTGTTTTAGTGCTGCTACATAGTCCTAAAGGAGACGGAATTGGGGGGATTGGCGGACAGGCTCAATTGTTTACCAGCACTAGAAGTGCAGAAACAGCCCTGAACCGAGTAACCTGGATATTCACTGTCATCTTTCTGGGTTTGTCGGTAATTTTGAGCATGGATCGGTTATGGCAATAGCATCAAATCGTGACGCATGATAAATGATGATTTTTGAGTGGAAAAAGGAGAAAAGTGGGAAAGTTGAAAAGGCGAAACCCTCAAATTTTCAAACTCTTAAACGAAGCCTACAGAACCGCCTGTGGTATCCAAACTCTTTTCAAAACTCAAAACGATTCATTCGGGTGGGGATCGCGATCGCTACTTGCTTATTGGCGGTTTTAGCCCATTTTCGAGTGGTGGATGCGGGTGATGTTTGGGCGTCTGAAGGGTCACGCCCGCTATCAGCAACCTCCCTGCCGACACTCCAAGCGCACGTCCTACCGCCGACACTGTTGCAATGGCAAGATACCAGCAACAGTGGTGATTACTTCTCTCAGGTGAAGCCTACCCCTGTTGGCTATCTGGTTTGGTCGCAGTTTCCAGTTAAGGTGTTCGTAGAGCGGACAGAAACTTCCGCCGCCAGCCAACAGTGGGCAAGTGCTGTGTTAAAAGCCGTGCAGGAATGGGGCGTTTATTTGCCTCTCCAAGTGGTCGAGCAGTCAGAAATATCTGACATCAAGATTGTGCGATCGCTTCCTCCCCTCAAGCCATCCTTTAACCGCCGCACCGGGGAATTTCACCTGCCTCGCGCTCGTTCTGCTGAAACCCGCTATGAATTCTACCTCAACCCAGCGACGGGCACGCCATCTGTACTATCCCATCGATTTACGATCCAACTGAGTCCAACTCAAACCAGCGACTATATTCAATCCGCTGCCCGTCACGAACTAGGGCACGCACTAGGTATCTGGGGGCACAGTCCTTTAGAAACAGATGCCCTGTATTTTTCTCAGGTGCGTAATCCTCCCCAAATTTCTTCGAGAGACATCAACACCCTCAAGCGGATCTACCAGCAGCCAACGCGACTGGGATGGCCTTTGCCCAATGCCACCCAAAGCCAGCTTAAGGGTAGAGTATTGGCGAATAAAACAATACGCGATTACTCCTTGAGGAGGATGACTAGCTGATTTTCGTTCTCCCTGGATAACGCCAATCACTCAACTGGACTCGGCGTTCCTGTAGCAACTCAGTATAAAGTTTTACTAGTTGCTCGATGTTGCGGCTGAGGGTATATCGCTCTAAAACCCTTGCGATCGCTTTTTGTCCCAGTCGCTGCGTAAACTCCGGGTTGCCTCGTAACACAGGCAGTAGAGTTCGCAACTGCCCCGCAACCCCTTGAGTTCTGAGAATTATCCCAGCGTCTCCCTCTAAGGGATTCCCCTCCAAAACTTCACCATCAGCACCAGCATCAGTTGCTACACAGGCGACGCCACAAGCCATTGCTTCTAGTAGGGAAAGTGAAAGTCCTTCCACCAGAGAAGGCAGAATAAACACATCAGCTCCCCGCAAAATTTCGATTCGCCGTTGCTCATCCGGTTCGGTTCCCCACCAGATGATTCCGTATTCTGAGTCGTAAAAAGGCTCTAAAGAGGGCTTCATCGGCCCGTCGCCGACAATTAATAATTTACACTCTGGCCCCATTTCTGACTCTTTCCAGGCTCGGAGCATTGCTTCCACATTTTTTTCGGTAGCAATTCGACCCTGGTAGACAAAGAGGCGCTTAGCGTTTAATTCAGATTTGATGTTAGAAGGCCCTGGACAATACTTCTGGACATCAACGCCATTCGGAATTACAGCTACCTTTGATGCTGCCACTCCCAATCGTGCGAGTAAATCCCGCTGAACTTGAGAAAAGATAACCGTTCGGTCGTAATACGCCAGGAAAGGTGCATACAGCTGATAAGTCAAAAGCTGAGTCCCTGATTTGAGATTTCGTCGCTTCCCGTCAAAAGGGGTATGGAAGGTGGAAACCAGGGGTAAATTCAGTTCTTCGCAGATTTCCGGCAGTAGGAAATCTAGGGGTGATAAAGTGAGCGAGGCATGCACCAGGTCTGGCTTTAGCTCTTCAAGCGATTGCGTCAAAACCTTTCTCGATCTCAGGGTGGGAATCGTATAAACCTGGGACTTGTACAGGAAAGGTAGAGACACTTCTTCACATCCAGGCCAAGCCTGGAGGTCAGATTCTTCGTCTTGGGCAAAGTGGAGAAAGCTAACTCGATGGCCCTGGTCTAACAACGCATTCGTAACTTCTCGACTGTAGGTGACATTGCCGCAAAAGGGTGATTTTTTTCCGAGCCAGGCTATGTGCATTTTCTAAGAGTTTTGAGTTTTTAGTTTTGAGTTTTGAGTTATGAGTTAATCATTCAAAACTCGTCATTCAAAACTCATCACTTTTCTTTTCCTGTACCGGAAATATACCAGGTTAAGAGTCCTCCTGCGATCGCGATCGCTGCTAAACCGAGAAATACTGCCTGTAAACCCAAAATCGTCTCTGCAACGCCTGCTAAGGCTAAAGGCAGGCTTAGAGCAATATTAATGACGTTGTTTTGTAACCCAAAGACTTTCCCTCGCATTTGGTCGGGAGTTTCGGCTTGGATGGTTGTCTGCATCGGGATAGCCACCAGCGACCCAAAAAAGCCCAAAAGCGTTGTCAACAGGAATGCCAGCAATAGCTGCTTCGTAAACAATCCCAGACCAACCAAAGAGGCTGCCGTTCCGATAGAACCATAGAGGCTGAGCCGAGTATGGGAGAACCGCTGCCCAAAGTGTCCTAGCACCGTTGCCCCCCCAACCATGCCAACCCCACCAGCTGCGAGTAAAAAACCGAACTGAGAGGATTTCAAACCAGGAATAACTTCTGCCATCCGCACAGCTAGAACCGACAGCGCCGCAAAAACTGAAAATAAAATTACCAGTTGGATCAGGGCATTGCGAACGCGGCTTTGTTCGTTTAGGTAACGCAGTCCGTCGCGCAGGTCTTCCCAAACATGGGGTGATTCGTGTTCGGGAGCGTTCGTTTTTTCCCCTGTGCGGAGGATCATCAACAGCAATCCCGCGATCGCATAACTGCCACCCACCACCAATTCTTTGCCAATGTCCGCTCCCCCACCCAAGCGTCCCACCAAGGTGTCGGCAATTCCGAGTAACGGCTCTCCCACAGCAAATCCCACGATCACTGAAGCCATCATTGTCATCGTGTACAGCGAGTTCGCTGAAAGCAGATGATGGCGTCCCACAACTAGCGGAATCACTGACTGCTCGGCAGGAGCAAAAAACTGCGTCAGTGTAGAAATCAGAAACGTTAATCCCAGCAGGATGCAGAATCCCACCGGCAACCCTCCAAGCGTTAACCAGCCATGCGAAATCCACAGCAGCGGTGGCACTGCCAAAACCAGTGCCCCCCGCAGCAGGTTCGTTGCCACTAGCACTGCCTTCTTAGGCCACCGATCCACATACACACCCGCCACGGAACCAAACAGTATGGCGGGAATCGTAAAAGCCATCATGATCGCCGATACCCACACGCTGATTGTCTGATCGGGTGCTTGAAAGTGAGTGGCAATCAATGCAATCACCAGCACCAGATACACCTTATCCGCTATCTGTGAGAAAACTTGTCCCCCCCATAGCGCCAGGAAATTCCGGTTTTTTAGAACCGGCAAAAATCCTTGTGCGTCCTCCTCTACTTCCTCATTCTTTACTTCCTCATTGACAACCAGATTGGACGGTGAGGCGCTGTGGTTCAACCCTCCATTTGAGGGAGCATCCGTTTCTGTTTCTGTATCTATCTCTGGGGTTACAGCATCGTCCACGGGGGAGTGGGGGAAAGAAATCGCAGGGCGAACCTCTTCCCATTCAGAAGTTTCAGGGGGTGTTAAGCGCTCGTCAGACAAGGGGCGTGATGTGGTAGGTGTTGACGATCCAGTAAAAGCAGGGTGGGGGCGCTCGGAAGCGGGAACGCTGAGTCCGGAAGAGCCAGGAAATTTTCCTTCCTCAGTCCACCGTTCGCCGTCCTCAATCCTCTGTCTAGACTGACTTAGGGACATTCGAGCTTGTAGATCGGAATCATACCGTTGCATTATGGTTCAGGATAAATTCAGCTGGGACGAGAAACAAGCATCCATCAAAGCAGCAGAGCGAATTGACCGACCAAAGTGATACTGGACGTACTGACGTAACAGTTGCTCTACTGAAACCCAAGCGGAGTCTTCGGAAGGATGAGGGGTTAGGGATGTCGGATGAGTTAATTTTTCATTGCTTTTTCCGTTCTGGGGTAGCTCTGGCTGAGCCAGCTGCTGTAGCAGCGCCAGCTCGATGGCGTTCAGTTTGGTGTTCAGCATCAAGGGCGTTTGTGGATGAACAACTGTTTGGTAGTTTCCACTGACTTCCTCTGGCACTGTGCCTTGACCTTGAGGTGAAAAGCCGATGGCTGTAGGCGAGAATTTCTCCTTTACTGCCATGCCTTTTGCTGTACTACCAGACATGCGCGATCGCGCTTCGGCTTGCAGGCGTTCTAATGCTGGTAAGCTCACCGTTCCACCAGCAGCAGTACTAAACCCAACCCGCCAGTCTGGATCGGTAAATTCCGGCATCAGGGGATGCCGCGAGACACAACAATGTTGAACCTGAGGCGCAACGCCAGCCAAAGCCATCAGGTGAAACACCCCGTGGGCTAAGTGAGCTAAAACCAGAGCCGCGCTGTTGGCAGGCAACCGCTCTAACCGATGCAGATGTTCGTTGAGCAGCTCATACAATTCCATTTGCGGTTGGTCGCTCAACGCTTGACATAGAACCACTTCCGCCAGGTATTGGCTGGCTGTCAGTTTTTGGAGATCCTGACTTAAGCCGGGGAAAGATTCTAGCGTTTCTGCCTGAGTAATTTTATCGAGCGATCGCCCTTTGGCAATCAGTAGCTCATTCACTACAAACAAAGCACTCCTACCGCCTAGCTTCGAGTGGTGCTTGCGTGCCCCCGGTGCTACAGCCCGAATCAAACCAAATTCAGGCGTCAAAATCGTTAGCAGCCGGTCAGACTCGCCCAGCGCCATACTCTTTAGATTGATTCCGGTTGCTTTGTAAGTTCGACTCATGACGTGGGGTAATTGGTCAAGAGGTGATGGGTAATTGATCAAGAGGTAATGGGTCAAGAGTTAGCAGACTCATTCCCGATTACTCATTACCAATTCCCCTTTCCCTCCTTCTCCAGCGTATCGCGCTGACGAATGAGATCGGGGCCGTGCGACGTGCCTAACCGCGTCGCTCCTGCCATGATTAACTCCAAGGCTTGCTCCGGGGTACGGATTCCCCCCGATGCTTTAATTCCGACCCGTTCTCGTGCGACTTCTTTCAAAAGTTGGATATCCGCTACTGTGGCACCCCCAAACAAACCAGTGCTGGTTTTTAAAAATGCCACTCCTGCATCCATACATATTTCCGCTGCCAGTCGTTTCTCTGCATCTGTCAGGCGAGTGGTTTCTAAAATTGCCTTGACGGTTTGACCCGTTTCACAAATTTCTGCAATTTCCCGGTGTAGTTCCTCAGTCTTCCCAGTTTTCAACCAACCCTGGTTGATGACAACATCCAATTCCACCGCCCCATTTTCGACGGCTTCTTGGGCTTCGTAGAGCTTAACCGCTGATGTCGTCGCTCCAGAGGGAAAACCGATGACTGTACAAACTTTCGGCTGCTTGCCTTTGAGAAGCTCAGCCGCTTGCCGCACGTATGCCGGATAGACGCACACTGCCGCGAACTGAAACCTGTCAGCCTCTTCACACCACTGCTTAACCTGCTCTGGGGTTGCCGTTGGATTTAGCAGCGCATGATCGATAAATGGAGCAATATCAATATTTGGCTGAGTAACAGCCATTGCTTCTCCT
The DNA here is from genome assembly GCF_039961925.1 of Trichocoleus sp. DQ-U1. Classification (NCBI taxonomy): domain Bacteria; kingdom Bacillati; phylum Cyanobacteriota; class Cyanophyceae; order Leptolyngbyales; family Trichocoleusaceae; genus Trichocoleus; species Trichocoleus sp. DQ-U1. The sequence continues at coordinate 50,793 of NZ_JAMPKB010000020.1, forward strand.
CTCGCTCACCTTACCTATTGTTAACTTTTATCAGATATTTAAGCAAAATTAAACAAAAGATCGCGGAATCATTACCGGCTAGCCTGTAGCTTTAATCGGACAGGCGATCCAGACAGACAGGTGTTCTTCCCTTACCTGATGGGAGGTTGACACTACCGACCCAAAAATGGTGAGAGCAATTGGATAGTTAAGCCGTCGCAAACTTAGGTTAAAAATATTTAGAGAAAGGAAAACAAGTTAAAAATGTCTGATAAGCCAGGGTTAATGGGACTGGGGGGTATATTTTTTGTAGTTGGAGCGGGTATGGTACTTGGCAGTTTTGTAAATTACCATCAAAAGCAAGATTTTATTAAAAGCTCATCCTCTACTACAGGTACAATCATTAATTTAAAACTTCAAGTATCTAGAAAATCGCGGGCTTATTTCCCTGTATTCCAATTTCAAACCCCCAATGGAGAAACGATAAAGGTTGAATCTAATATGGGGAGTAATCCACCCGGATATGAAATTGGGCAATCCGTGCCGATTATTTATAGCCCTAATAATCCGAGCGAAGCAGAGATAAACTCTTTTTGGTCACTTTGGTTTGCGGCAATATTTTTATTGGGAATGGGAGGTCTTTTTGCCGTAATAGGTTTAAGTATGCTTGTTCACGCTTTACCCTTCAAGAAATCTAAAACTACAGGAGATTTTGCTGATGAAGAATCTTTGATAAATTAGGAGTAAATTTTGGTGTACAAAGAATATATCTAGTAATTTTTAGCTCAGTTAAAAAAAATCCAAAAAATTTTTCCGATATCAGACAGTTAAGTTTTAAGTCTAAGTTTTAGAGCGATCGCTTTGTGTAACCTACTCTAGCTTCAGTTTAATGCAGGTGAAAGCGATCGCTCTTTATCTTAATTGACGCTAGTTTATCTAAAAAGCTTATTTCTTCGGTGTCTTTGCTGCCTCAAAGGGCGTGTACTTCCCCCCCAAAGCTTCCACAATCGTGCGGGTATTCGCAACCATCATCTTAATGTAAGAATCTCCATCGCTACCAGCAGCACCAATCGAGTCAGAATAGAGTTGGCGCGGAGCTAATTTCACCCTAGATTCCTCTGCTACAGTCTTAATCAAAGCTGGGTTAATGGTGGTTTCTGCAAAAATCGCCGGTACAGTTGCCGCCTTCACAGATTCTACTAATCGCTTTACTGTTTGGGCACTAGGTTGTTCTTCCGTACTGATGCCAATCAAAGTACCAGCAACGGGAATGCTGTAGGCACGAGCATAATATTGAAAAGCGTCGTGGCTTGTTACTAATTTGCGCTTATTTTCTGGGATAGTTTTAATTTCCTGAGTAATCCAACTATCCAATTGTTTTAACTCACCTGTTAGTTGTGCCGCATTCTGAGTAAATTTCTCTCTGTCTTCTGGTGATAGCTCAATCAAGGCGTCACGAATGGCACCTACCATTTGAATGACGTTATCAACATCGCCCCAAACATGGGGATCTGGCACTACTTGTCCTTTGCCTTTATCAAGTTGCAAAGACTTCACAACTTCCCCCACCGCTACTTTGCGAATCTCTCCGCTGGTTGCGTTCATCAGCTTAATCAGCCCTGGTTCCAGGTTGTAGCCGTTATACAGAATCAGGTTCGCTTTTTCCAAAGCCTGACTATCTTGGGGCACAGGTTCATAAACGTGGGGATCGGCTCCCGGTTCGAGGATTCCTTGGAGCTGAATTTCGTCTCCCGCTACCTCCGCAGCCAAGTCTTCAATGATGGTGCTGGTGGCAACTACATTAGGTTTGCCGTTTGCAATTGGATTCGCACGATTTGAGGAAGGCTGGGTACAGCTGGATAAGGCAAAAGGCAAGAGAATTCCTAGGCAAAGGCTAGAAACCAGAGCCAGAGGATTCCCCGATTTTGCCTGGGAAAGGCAAAAATTACTTTCTTTTACCTTTTGGGAGAGCCTAGAGCGCTGTACCATCAATTTCACCTATCTTTTAGATTATTTCTCTTTATAGATGTTTTCATATTCTTTTCATTATTAGAGTAATCTAAAAAGAAAGCAAGATAAAACCACCCTATGAATACTGCCACCTTCTCTCCTGATACCGATTGGGCAAAAATGGTTTGCCATCTGCCAGCCGTCTCGCTAGAGGCATCTACAGCAATTAAAATCAGCCAGGTGGGAGTGCAGTACCGCACGGTGGAGGCCCTACGGAATGTCAGTTGTGTAGTGGCATCGGGACGTTTAACGGGGATTATTGGCCCCAATGGTGCGGGAAAAAGTACCTTGATGAAGGCGATGTTGGGATTGATTCCCGTGACGGGTGGCACGGTACTGTATGGCGATAGACCTTTGATGGAGCAACGGGAACGGGTGGCGTATGTGCCGCAGCGATCGCAAATTGACTGGACTTATCCGGCGACTGTTTGGGATGCTGTAATGATGGGGCGTGTCAAGAAAACTGGCTGGTTTCGTCGCTTCTCTACGGTAAGCCGACGGGTGGCAGCAGAGGCTTTGGATCGGGTGGGGATGAGCAATTATCGCGATCGCCCGATTGGGCAACTCTCCGGAGGACAGCAGCAGCGGGTATTTTTAGCGCGGGCTTTAGCCCAAGAAGCAGAGGTTTTCTGCTTTGATGAACCGTTTGCCGGGATCGATCAGAAAACCCAAGCAATTATTTTTGACATTTTCCGCGACCTTGCCGACGCTGGAAAAACGGTTCTCGTTGTCAATCACGACTTAGGGGCATCTATCACCCACTTTGATGACTTAATTTTATTGAATACTGAGTTAATTGCCTCCGGTTCGCGCCACGAGGTGCTGAGTCAGGAAAACCTGTATCGTGCCTATGGCGGACAGGTGATGTTCTTTACAGAAGCAGCTGCGTAGAGGCGGTCTTTATCTCATTATCTATCCGCCCAGAAATATATTTCATCAATCCGCCCGGAGTGAGTTTTAAATTAAAGAAATCACTTCTCACTCCCCCTTAAACTTTGTGTCCTTTGCGCCTGGAGCGGTTAGAATCCTCTAAATTTTTATGTTAGAAGCGTTGATTGAGCCGTTGCAGTACGGCTTCATGCAGCGATCGCTGATTATTGCCATTCTCGTCGGCTTGCTGTGCGCTGTTGTCGGTAGCTATCTGATGGTGCAACGGCTGGCATTGTTGGGAGATGCCATCAGCCACTCGGTTTTGCCAGGGTTAGCGATCGCGTTTATGGTAGGTGCCAATATCTTTGTCGGGGCATTTATTGCCGGGGTTTTGAGTACGATGGCGATCGCTTGGATCAGAACGCGATCGCCAATTAAAGAAGATGCCGCAATGGGTATTGTTTTCTCTGCCTTTTTTGCCCTCGGCGTTACCTTAATTACCACGATCCAAAAAGATAACAAAATTGACCTCAATCACTTCTTATTTGGCAATATCTTGGGTGTTACCGTTGAAGAAGTCCGCGACACTGCGATCATTGCCGCAATTGTCCTATTGGTGGTCGTGCTACTGTACAAAGAATTATTATTTTATACCTTCGATCCATTGGGAGCGCAGGCAGCGGGATTGCCTACTAACTTGCTCAATTTTGGCTTAATGCTGCTGATTGCCTTAACCATTGTTGCCAGCATGAAAGCTGTGGGTGTCATCCTAGTGCTATCGCTGTTAATTACACCAGGAGCAACCGCCTATCTATTAGTGAAGCGGCTGCACAATGTGATGATAGTTGGGGCGGGGATTGGCATTATTTCCAGCATCAGCGGGATGTACCTCAGTTATTACCAAAATTTGCCTTCCGGCCCAGCGATTGTATTAGTTGCATCAGGATTATTTGTTTTAGCTTTATTATTCAGCCCTAGCTACGGAATCTTCACGAATAAACAATCGGATTTTGGACAACTCTCGCCAGTTTGGCGAGAGTTGAAACAGCTGATGCGATCGCGCTCGTAAGGCATATAGATATCCAAATCAAGTTATCGTTTGTCCAACAATTTCTTGGATGTCTCTACCTGCTCCTGTGCTACCTGGACGAACTCCTGTGCTACCTGGAGGAACTCCTTGACTGCTTTGGTATGTTTTTCTGTTGCTTTGGAGTGTTCCTGTGCAGCTTTCACGAATTCCTCTGTTGAGTTTCCATCATGCTGCTGCGATGCCTTCGCGTGCTGCTGCGATGCCTTCGCATGCTGCTGTGTGGCCTTTCCGTACTCTTCTATCAACTTTCCATGCTCTTGGGCGCTCTTTCCACGCTCCTTTAGAGTCTTTCCTACCTCCTCGATTAACTTCCCATGTCCCTCTGAGACCTTCGCGTGTTCCTCTGCGGCCTTCGCGTGTTCCTCTGATACCTCATGCATAATGACTTTACCTTCCTTTTTCTCTACCAACCTGTTTTTTGTACAACCCGCTTGTCTCAGGTTAATACTTGTTTATCCTTCTCATCCTCTGGCTTAATATAGGTTTGGTCATGTTGACCCACTCATCGCAACGACGATCCTACTTATTGCCAACTAGCTCCTTTAAAAGTTGAGAAAGAAGTTGTTTTGAAGTTTCAACTGCATCTGGTTGATTTTGAAGGGAACGATAGCAGCACTTAGTTGACCGATCCCTGCAAGTGGCTGCCTAAGAAAACCCAGGGATAAAACTACTGTGACGCTAAGTTTATCTAATTTCTTATTTGTGTTGATCGTTAGAAATTAGGGTTTCAACAAAGTGTTATGTAGACAAATTGTTTAAGAATTTCAGAAGATGAACTACGAGCAATGCAAGGTGCGATCGCTCAGTTTCGTAATGAGGCTGGGAAAGCGATCGCAACCTAAATTGGAATCAATACCAGCACAGTAGTGGCGAGTGCGATTTGCAAGAAAAAGTTTCTCTACAACCTGTGGGGCGATCCTGTGAAATCAGGAAGGTAGGGGCATCCACAAAGAATGCTCCTACCCGATCAAATCAGAGTCAACTAAGAGTCTGCGAACGAGAATCTAGATACTCTTCAGTTCTGTTTACGCTTTTGCAGAGCTTGACTTTTCTGGCGTTCCAGTGCTGTGGTTGTCAGTTTTGCCATTTTTGTGATGGGTATGTCCATTCCCGTTACGCGGCAAAATTACTCCATAACCACCGTGGTTGCGCTCATAAATGACGTTAATCTCACCGCTTTCAGCATTGCGGAACATATAGAAGTCATGATCCACCAGTTGCAACTGTTCCAAGGCTTCGTCCATCGTCATTGGCGGCATTGCAAAGTACTTGGTACGCACCACTTCTGAGGGGAGTTCGGGGGTGCGAGAACCAATGAGATCCTCTGGCACTGGCTCTTGTTCTACCACAATGCCAGTCTTCATTTGAGTCTGGGTCTTCTTATCCAGACGCTTTTCTTTATATTTCCGGAGTTTGCGGGCAATTTTATCGGCAACTAGGTCGATGCTCGCGTAGAGACTCTCGCTACTCTCTTCAGCACGGATTACTGTACCGTTGGCAAAGATAGTCACCTCAGCGGCTTGTTTTGGATTTATCCGGGGATTGCGAGCCACACTAAGATGCACGTTTACTTCGCTCGTCAAACTCTGAAAGTGGCTAACTGCCTTGTCAATTTTTTGATTTACGTACTCACGAATCGCGTCGGTAATTTCAATGTTTTTGCCGTGGATAACAAGCTTCATACCGGATACTCCATGCTGTACCGTTGTGATAATTCAGAAAGCTCAGCAGAATTGCGGCTTTCTCAGTAGCGATCGCGTTCCCGTTTTTTGGTGTTAGCAAACGTTGAACGGAGCCAAAACTTTGAGCAGTAGCAAATTTTTCCCGATTTCACACTGTTGCTAGGATGTTCTTGCTGGCAGTCCCTCAGCTAGAGGGGTTGTCAGCAGCCCTATCGCAAATAAGCAACTGCCGATTTTCTTGTTTAGGTTTCCTAGGGTGCTATTTAACTAATGTACATTCCCCAGCTTGGTTGCGATCTCCAAGTCTATCTTTGGGGTTATTTTGAAGAGGCATCCTCCCTCAACACTTGAGGTTATAACTTCAACACTAGCACTTTGTATTCTAGAGAACTTATGCCTTTGACTTCTCTTCAGAATCCTTTGCATCTTTTGACATTTCTTGATTCCAGCAGATTAATTATGCAAAAAATATAAGTCAAATTACTGTTGATTTTTGCCATGATTTTAAGTAAGTCTGAAGGGTCTGCTGGGAAAGCCTCGGAGCAACTGCGCCAACTCCGGTTATACAATCGGGAGCAGATGCCCTATTCGGCAGCTTGGGACTGGCAGCGATCGCTGGTTTCCGAACGCATCAACGATCCTAGTCTGGCGGATGCCCTGATTTTGCTAGAGCATCCGCCGGTTTACACGCTTGGACAGGGAGCCAGTCTAGAATTTCTTAAGTTTGACCCCGCAGCAACCGACTGGGAGGTTTTCCGAGTGGAACGGGGGGGTGAGGTAACATACCACTGTCCGGGTCAGCTGGTGGGTTACCCAATCCTGAATCTGCGCTATTACCAGCAAGATTTGCACTGGTACTTGCGGCAGTTAGAAGAGGTATTGATTCGGGTGCTGGATGTTTACGGGTTAAAGGGCGATCGCGTTGCCGGAATGACTGGCGTTTGGCTGGAAGGCTGTAAGGTAGCAGCGATTGGCATTAAGGTCAGCAAGTGGATTACTATGCACGGCTTTGCCTTAAATGTTTGTCCCGACCTCACCGGATTTGAGCGCATTGTCCCTTGCGGCATTGCTGATAAGTCGGTTGGCAGTCTTGCCCAGTTCGTACCCGCAATTGACTTGCACCAGGTGCGCCAAGAAGTGGCGAAAGCCTTTGCGGAAGTTTTCCACGTTCAGCTAATTGTGCAAAATTGCTAATTGTTTATTGCTGTTTAGTCTTTATTGAGCGTATTGACCTGCAAAAAACTATCTAAGTCAGCGTAGGAGCCTGCGTAGGTCACGGTGGGCACTTCATAGCCCTTTAGATTGACGATATATTGCTTAAAACCAGTCTCTTGCTTTGCTAAAGAGATGAGATATTCGTGAGTGGTTTCTCCCACAGCAATATCCAGACCCAGTTGCTTGGTGGCAGATTCCAGACGAAATGCCGCATTCACCGTATCCCCAATCGCGGTGTAATCGGGGCGATCGCCACTGCCCGTGTTCCCAACCATTGCAAAACCCGTATTAATTCCTGCCCCAATTCGCAGCGGAAAGGGCACGGGATATTTATTGCTCAAATCCATTGTGATTTTATGGAGGGCGCTCACTGCTTGACAAATATTGAGCATATCCTCATCGGTCACGCCTTGGGGGCCGTGAAACCAGATCGCCATGACCGCATCGCCGATATATTTATCAACCCAGCTGCCATACTCTCGAATAATATTTCCTGCATGGCGGAACCAAGTACCGATCACCGCCGATAATATTTTTTCATCTAGTTGCCGGGTGAGAACTGTGAAGTCGCGGATGTCTACCACCATGACTGACATCAGACGGCGTACGTGCAAAGTCGAAGTCAGCGTATCCTTGTCCCCGCTGGGCAATGGCTCATTGTTGCGGTTGGCGGTAGGACAGTGAAACTCTAGATCCGTCTGACCAAAGGTAAGGCGATCGCCATTGCGTAAAGTAACTGGAATACTGACTCGTCTGCCATTAACAAAGGAGCCGTTGCGACTTCCTAGGTCAATTAGGTAGAACTCGCCGGTTTCGGTACACTGCAACATTGCATGGTTGCGAGAAATCCAACGATCCGGCAACACAAAATTGTTGTCGTCACTGCGACCAACTGTCCAGCAGTTACTACTTACCAAGGGGAGATAGCGATTGCCGGACTCGGTACGAAGGAGTAAGTAAGGAGTGGGTCGCAAAGTCACCACAGGCTAGAGAAGCAACGACGCATCGTATGGAGTGGTTAAATTTTAGCTTTCTTCTGGAGCTTGATGGGTAATTTGGGAACCTTTGTAACTAGATGTCCCGACATGAATAAATTTTTCAGGGGACACTTTCAAGATATTTTTAAGCCATAGTAGCAGCCAGCCAAAACAGACCGTCTACCAAGATTGTACTCAAAACGGCTCCACCAAACGCCCACCAATGCAGCTGGCGCGATCGCAATGGTACCAGACCAACGCCTAACAGGATTCCGAGAAGCACGATTGCCCAACTGGTTCCCCAGGGGGTGCTGACTTGAGCGATCGCACTTTGAAAAACCAGTGATGCCTCGCTTGGTGCAACTTGCATGACGGTTCGCCAGTGTGGAATCAAACCAGCTAAGTAGAAGTATATATCTGTTACTGCCGTGCCAAACAGGGAGCCAAGATAAAATAGGTTGCCGACAAGACCCCAACGGCGGGTCAAACACCATAAGGCAAACGGTAAACCAATTGCTTCCACCGGCAAGTGGATCGTGGGTTCCCAGCGCAGCCAGCCCCAATAAATCGACCCTGCCAACCAACTCCAGCTAAATCCCAGCAGCAAATCTCCCCACACATGAGTCGCAGGACGCCGTCTGAGAACCACGCTCAGCCAAACCCATCCCGCTGTCATTACTAAACTCAGTTCTGGTAGCAGCCGCACTAAAGGGGCTTGCACAAACACTGGCACGGATACCAGAAAAGACGCAGCTGCGAAAACTAACCAAGCTTGGCGGGTGCCGATTCCCCAATCAAAAAACCCCAACAGAGTTTTACTTGGCTGGGGGAGATTACCAGGAACAGAAGAAGATGAGTTAGAAAACCAGGTATCGTTAAACAAGATTTTGTTAATATTCTTTACTTTAGTTTACATCTTTTACGATATCACAGGAAAAATGCCCTAGGGGGGGATATAGAAATCTTAGCTGAGTTTTATTGAGCAATACAAGTGGCTTTTCGGAGTAGGGTGGCAGAAAATGAATGGGAAGTTGGGAGAAACTCGGCGTTGAGAGTCGGAGATTTTCTAAAAATTGCTCGTCTTATGTAATGCCTGTGTTATGTGTAGTGGCGCAAGATGCCTCTGCCGGTGACTCGCAAAGAAGAAAGAAGAAAGGCTGACTTGTCTGGAATGCTGCTTATTAGAGGATTTCATGGCTGTATCAAAACGTAAAAAATTGGCGATTCTTCGTGTCGGTGCTGCCAGCACTGTGTTGACCTTCCCCTTAGAAGCGATGGTAAGGGCGCAAGACGTGGCACCCGTTGCCGCAACCACACCTCAGATGAATATCTTTCAAGCGGTGGTTCTAGGCATGGTGCAAGGGTTGACTGAGTTTCTGCCCATTAGCAGTACGGCGCATTTGAAGGTGGTGCCGGTGGCGCTAGGATGGGGCGATCCAGGAGTCGCCTTTACCGCCGTGATTCAGCTGGGCAGTATTGCCGCAGTGCTGTGGTATTTCTGGGGGGATTTGACGCAAATTACAACGGGTGCATTCAAGGCGATCGCTCACAAGAATTACGAATCCAACGACTTCCGTATGGCACTGGGAATCGTTTTGGGAACCTTACCCATCCTCTTTTTTGGACTGCTGATCAAAAAGTTTATTCCCGACTTTGACAACTCCCCGTTACGGAGTATGGCAGCGATCGCCATTGCCTCTATTTTCATGGCTTTATTATTGGGAATTGCCGAGCGCATTGGCAAGAAAAAGCGTAACTTTGAGCAATTAACACTTCAAGATGGCATTTTGATGGGATTGGCTCAGGCTTTGGCGTTAATTCCCGGCGTTTCTCGCTCCGGATCCACCCTGACTGCTGGACTATTTATGAATTTAGAACGGGCAACCGCTGCCCGGTTTTCTTTTTTATTAGGAATCCCAGCAATTACCCTGGCAGGGTTAGTGGAATTAAAAGGTGTTTTAGAAACAGGACTAGGAGATGGTGGACTGCTGCCTTTGCTGGCAGGAGTCATCTCAGCTGGAGTATTTTCCTATCTCGCGATCGCGTGGCTGCTGCGCTTCCTGCAAACCCAGAGTACGTGGGTATTTATTTGGTATCGGTTAGCATTTGGAATAGCTATCTTGGGCGCGATCTTCGTCAAACTAATCCCTAATATTTAATTACTTTTTCTTCTCCTCCCTCCGTGCCTGAAGCGGTTCGTTTCCTCCTAGTTTTATGAGCGAGATTTCTATTCGTCCAGCCTTAATTACCCAAGTCCTCCCCGACTCCATTGCCGCCGAAGTCGGGTTTGAACCGGGAGATGCAATTGTTTCCATCAACGGGATGCGCCCTCGCGACCTCATCGACTACCAGTTTTTGTGTGCGGATGAAGTGCTGGAACTGGAAGTTTTAGATACTGCTGGCAAAAGCCACTCGGTGGAAATTGAGAAAGACTACGACGATGACTTGGGGTTGGAATTTGAAACTGCCCTATTTGATGGCTTAATTCAGTGTAATAACCGCTGTCCTTTTTGCTTCATCGATCAACAGCCTCCCGGTAAAAGGCGATCGCTTTATCTCAAAGATGACGACTACCGCCTCAGCTTTCTCTATGGCTCATACTTAACTCTGACCAATCTCACCCAGAGGGAATGGGACAGGATTGAGCAGATGCGCCTCTCTCCCCTCTACGTTTCCATCCATGCTACCGAACCAGAAGTCCGCAGCCGCCTGTTAAAAAATCCCCGCGCCGCTGAGATTTTGCAGCAACTGCGGTGGTTTCAAGAACGGCGTCTGCAAATCCATGCCCAGGTTGTTCTCTGTCCTGGCATTAACGATGGCGATCGCCTAGAGACTACCCTGAGGGATTTAGCCTCTTTTCACCAGGGAGATATCCCGGCTGTCGCCTCTGTGGCAGTGGTTCCGGTTGGTTTGACACGTTTCCGTCCAACCGAAGACGAACTAACCCCAGTGACGCCCCAGAAAGCCGCTGAAGTGATTTTGCAAGTCCAGGCACTCCAGGAGAAATTCCGCAACCAGATGGGATCGACTTTTGCCTGGTTAGCCGACGAGTGGTTTTTAATTGCTGGGCAAGAATTACCGCCAGAATCAGACTACGAAGACTATCCTCAAATTGGCAATGGGGTTGGTTCGATTCGCCAATTTCTCAAGGAATTTCAGCAGGTTGCCGCGAAAAAATTGCCGCGACGTTTAAAAACATCCCAAAAATTAACTTGGGTGGTGGGGAATGCAGTGGAAAAAGCCTTTGAGCCTATCTTGCAACGTCTGAATCAAGTGCAAGGACTGCAAGTAAATCTGGCGGCGTTGCGTAGCGAATACTGGGGACAAGAGATTAGCGTCACTGGCTTGTTAACGGGTCAAGATTTGCTGAAACTAAAGGGAAGAGATTTGGGCGATCGCATTCTCCTCCCCTCAGTCATGCTAAAACATGGCGATTCTTGCTTCCTGGATGACATGACTGTGGAACAACTCGCCACTGAGTTGGGTACACCCATCTTGCCTATCAATGGCATCGAAGAACTCATCGACGCCTGCATTCACCCTTGATCCGTCAAGCCTTTAGCAAGTGAAGGGACGATAGCGGACTGAGATAGCCTTTTTTCATACAAATCGAGCAAAAGCCTTTCCTTGAGATCCCAATCAAAGACTTCCTTCACCCGCTTTTGTCCCGCTTGTCCCATTCGCACCCGTAACGCTGGATCTTCCGCTAAACGAGTCATCGCAGCAGCTACGTCGCGTGCGACTTGTTCGGGATTTATCGCAGCCACTTTAATCCCAGTTTCCTCCGTTACCTGTACCGCTGGCCCTCCCAGATCCAAGCAAATGACTGGACGCCCCGCCGCCATCATTTCCGCGCAGACAAATCCCCCAGATTCGTGCAGGCTGGGATGAACGAGGACGTGGCAATGCCCGATTTTAGATAGGGTTTCCTGGCGCGGTAAAGCGCCCCAGAAGCGAACTTTATCCGCCACTCCCAGTGAGTGAGCGATCGCTTCCAATTGTTGCCGTTCCCGTCCATCTCCCACAATCCAGTATTCTGCTTGGGGAATTTGAGCCAAAGCAAAAGCTCGAATCCCCAGATGGACTCCTTTCCAGTGGATGAGCCGACCCACGGTAGTAAACCGTATGGGACTATCATCAGGCACAATATGGTGCGCCAATTGACTAATTTCTTCCTTAGATAAACCCACTTGCGAAGCGATTTGGACATTTTTTACTCCAAGCGATCGCAACCGTTCTGCCGTTTCCTCAGTGGTTGCTAATCCTACATAACTTCGCTTTGCAGTCAGCCGCACAAATGGATCTTGTTCACCCACCGATTGAGCGAAGTTTCGCAGCAATTCGTAAACCTTGCCACGCCGACTAAAATCTTTCCAGAAAGCTTTTGGAGCCGATTCAGCGCCTCCAACGGGTCCCCAAATGAAGGGGACTGGCAATAGTGCTAAAAAGCTAGGAGACCAGTGTTTCACATAAGTGACATGACGCACCAAGTCAAAGCCAATCTCCCGATGCAGCCGCCTTGCCAGAAAATAAGCTTGTATTTGCCAAAGGTAGTAATGAAGTTGCACTAACCCTTGTTTATTCCGCCAATCTTCCGTCCAATTAAATGGATCGAAATAAATAAAGTGTAAATTGGGAACCGGGTGACAAGCTAGCTCGGCTTCAATTGCTGCACGATAACCAATTCGAGTTAACACCCAAACTTCGTGATGATTTGCTACTTGCCGAACTGTATTCCAGCCTACCCCTTCCTCAGAGCCACACCCAGGCTCACAAGCGTATGCAGATAGAAGGATTTTCATAGGCTTTTACCTTTTATAAAATTAGCCGTTTTCTCTATCTATAGTTCCCACCCACTTTCAAAATTACCCATTTACCCAAAATTATTTTTCTGGTTTCCAGCCTAAGCTGAGAAACGCAATTTTAGAAGTGCTGTCTCAATTCAATATCATTCGGCATTTATTTGAATTTTTTGTAAAACATTCATTGCTACTTCTGCCATCGATTTGGCTGCTGCCTCTGGAGTGTACTGCCCGATCAACTGCTTTGATTTTTCTCCCATTGAGGCAGCAAGCTCTGGATTATCTATAAAACGGCGCATTCCTTCAGCAATTTCTTCTGGGTTTTGCGATTCAAACAAATACCCATTTTCTCCTTCTATCACCATTTCATAAGCGCCTGCACCTTTAGAACACAATATGGGTTTGCCAAATACCATCGCTTCTAGCACCACCATTCCCCATACATCTTCAAAGGTAGGAAAAACAAAGACATCGGCATCCTGAAAATATGCCCCTAGTTGCCCGTAATCTAACCATCCTGTCCAGGTCACACGCTCTGTTAGATTATTGTTTTTAACAAAAAATTCCAATTCCTCACGTTGCACTCCATCCCCAATAATTACCAGCGAATAATCAGAATATCCCTGACTTGTAAGAAGAGAACATGCCTCCAACAACGACTTTATTCCTTTTCTAGAAATCACTTGCCCGACAAATAGAAAAACCGGACGCTTTAGCTTTAGTTCACTAGGTTTTGCAGCTTCAAGACGTTCCCGCAAAGCTTGGGGTTCAGGCACCAGATAAGTTTTTGTGAAAATTCTCCTTTCCTCAGCTCCAATTACCTTATAAAGATACTTTTTGCCATCGTTACTATTAGCAATAAAAGCATCTGTAAATTTAACCATTAAACGACGCGAAAAGGTACGAAGTTTAGAATCTTCAAAATTTGTATTCGGCGAACTGCCATCATAAATGATTACAACTTTCCAACCTCCCAAGGGTTTGAAAAGCAGTGCTAAAACAGTCCATATAGAAAAAGCGCTGACAAAAACAACATGAGGTTTAAACTCAAGTAACTCATTCACAATCTTTGGGGAAGCTACCATAAAACCGCGACCATAGCCACCCGATACTTGAGTTGCCTCTACAAATTTAAATTTTCCTACAAGTTTAACCGCGGAAGCTCCTGGAGCATCAGCATCGAATTTCGGCCAAAGACAGCCAGTATAAAAAATTGTATTCTTACAGATTTTCGTAAGTTCGTACAAAACAGGTCGCCAGTAAGAGCCAAATTCGACTGAGGGGATCGCAATAGCAATGCGGAGATCGTCTACTTTTAATTCTGTATCGTCAGAATTTCTAATTTTCATGTTCCCACCTGTCCCCGTTTGCTAAAGCTTGAGAAAAGCAATTTTCTGTAGGGCAGCAACCAATAAATAGGCCATAAAATTCCAGCATGGCGCTGAGCAAATAACTTCCGTTCTTGAAATGTGAAATTTTTAGGTTGTTCTGCCTTTTGCCATCGTTCGCGAATCGGCAAATTAGAATCCATCCAGTTTGCGTACAGAGGGTTTCCTAAACAGGTTCCGATGTAGCCTGGAGCTAACCAAACCGTATATCCTTTTCGTCTCGCGCGTAACCCATAATCAAAGTCTCCCGCATAATGCTTAAAGTCAGGATCTAAGTTCCCGATTGCTTGGAATATCTCTTTAGGAATCAATACACAATTTCCATGCATGGTGTCACATCGTATAGCTTTTTGGCTCGGTTCTAGCCAGCGAAATTTGAAGGGATGCCACCACGTACTTTTCACAACGCCGCCATAAGAAACCGTATTCGTCTCCGGATCGCAAGTCGCCCCTGTTACAATGGCTGCTGCATTTCCTTGCGAGGCTAAAAGATGAGAGGTTGTCAGCAAATTACTTAAAGCTTCTGGGTAAATTAGCGTGTCATCATTCAGCCAGAGATGATAATCATGAGGGTGCTTAATGGCTTCAGAAAATGCCACTCGCATTCCTCCATTCCAGAATAAATTTCCATCTCCCTGGATAATCTTTACTTGAGGATAATATTGGTTGACATCTGCTGCTGTACCGTCACTGCTGCCGTCATCTACAAGATAGACCCAAAGATTAACGTTAGTTGGGAGTACCTGGTTGAAAAGTGCCTCTAGACTTGCTAAAGTCTTTTGCTTGCGGTTATAGCAAGTGATAAGAACAGCTATGCTAGTATTTTCCATCAGCGCCTCACATTATTAAAATAAATGTTAGTTGTCATAATAGCTATATTATTCTTGAACTTGGGAATACTAAAATTAGAAGCATGAACAATGTATCAACGTAATTGCTTTTTTTGGTCAACCTATATTCTACAATTTAGCAAGCCCTAAACTTACCTTTTCTAAAATTAAAGAATATTTTCAATATTCTTGATATTGATTTTTATTAAGCTAGTTTATAGCGGCTTAATTCACTTTCTGAGGTCAACAATATGTCTGAGGCAATGAAATTAAATTTAGGCTCTTTCGACCGCATTTTCTCTGGCTGGATCAATACAGATATTACTCCTCATATCTGGGTTTCAAAAATCCCCTTTTTACCTGATCTCATGTATAAAGTAGGGAAGCTCGAGCGAGAACGATATGACGAGCATCAAAAAGGAATTTTTCGTCAGCTTACATATCTGGATCTGACTAAAAAATTTCCCTGGTCTGATAATAGTGTTGATGCAGCATATACATCTCATGTACTTGAGCATTTATACCTGGAAGGCGCTTTAAATTGTATCTCTGAAGTTTATCGAGTTCTGAAGCCAGGTGGAATATTTCGGGTTGCAGTTCCAGACCTCGATCAATTAATAAAGAGCTACAATCCTAGCTGTCCTGAAGTATTTTTGACAGAATTTTTAGAAGCAACGCAGACGTTAGAAAAAAATCGCCACCACTGGCACTATAACGAAAATTCGTTGCGAAAAATCCTCTTGGATACTGGATTTCGGGAAGTGGTTAGATGTAACTACCGAAACAGTCAAATAGCAGGGATTGCAGAACGAGAAGAACGCCCAGAATCCCTATTTATGGAATGTATTAAATAATAGTTGAATGAGTAGGGTGGGCAATGCTCACCCTAAAATTTTATATTTATGGAACATAAGTGGAGGGAAAAAGAGGGATAAGATGATACAGACCCATATAAGTCTGAAAACCCGTGTTTAAACCTACATAGTATGAAGGAATAATAATATTTAGAATGACCATATAAAATAATATAAGATGCCCCGGAAAGACTTTTTCTTCCCGAATCAGGATAGCAAAAGCAATTAACATTCCAAAGAAACCATAGCCTACATTTCTGCTAGTATCCACAATCAAAAACATTGTAGAAATAGGGAATGCAATGATACAAGCGATCGCACTTACCAAAAGTGTCTCGCCCTGACGCCAAAGTATCCACAAAATATACAGGGCAATAATCCACAATAGCTTGTAGGAGAAAAAGAACCCTGCTAATCCCAACATTGGATTTTCAGCTAAGTACTGCAATGCCGTCTTATTCTCCAGTATCAAGTGTGCCTTTACTGGACTATCCAGAGAAAATCCACTGCCAGCAAACCAAATAAAACAGTAAATGGGGACTAAGGATAAAGCGGTTAATACTTCTCTTCTGGGAAAACAGAAAATAACAATTGGGATAAAGACAAAAGCACTGGCTTCATGTGTGGCTAAGGCAAAAGCAAGAGTTGCGAGTCTTCCCTGCCGAGTCATAGGGATACAAGCTGGAAGTAATAGCAGGCTAAAAAATAGCTGATCGACATAGCCCGGAAATTGACAATTAAAAATTAAATAACTACTAGTTGCAATTGAAAGGTAATATAAAGCAAGTTTTTGATAATTTATCGATTTGGATTCAATTTCTTGTTGCCCCTCATCAGTCTCCTTTGAACCGAATATTTTGGACTCGATAAAGGTTAAAGTCAAGAAGATTAAAAGATAGGTACAAGCCAGAGAAAAAATGTAATATAGGAATGGTCCACTCATGTGGATAAAGTTAGCGATCGCTAGCATAAGCAAGCGTCGATAATACCAGTCGGCATTTTGACTAAAAGGCTCTAAACTCCTAATGGCATACTCTAAACCCATCACCCCTGGACCTAAAGGATAGCGAAAAGGGACGATGAGTACAGATATAATTGCGAAGATGGCTAAGGAGGCGATCGCTCTTCTTTTAAACCCAGACTGAAATAGTGAATGACGCGACTTAATAACCGATATTAAAATTGGGTATGCAATAACTAAAGTTGCGATAAAAAAGAGAAATCCTTTGATAGGGATTATGCCGTAATTAGTAGTAATCTCAGCTAGTTGCTGCGGAGCAGTTTTGGCTAGGATTTCTGGAGAAATTACCCCCTGGCTGAAACGACTTTCGATTGCTTGAACAGTTGTAGAAACCCAATCTTGAGGCAGGCGATTGAAAATTGCTTGAAACGCCATGATTATCCTATTCTTCGGCGCATTCGCTACTGCATACAAAGTAGCTACAGCTATCCAGAAAAAGGCTGGAGGAATAACATTCTTTTCTTTGAGCGTATCAAAGAGTACGTAATGTAAGTATTTCTCTGAGCGTTTCAACATCTAAAAAATCCCTAGATAAAATTTTGTTGGTTATACAACACTGCGTACTATCTCTAAAAAACGCCTACCGTATACTTTGATTTTTTCAATATTATCCTGTTTAGCTAAACTTTCTTTTTCTACATCTGGTCCTGGTGTTAATGTAGTGAAAGTTTTATCAATCAGTGCTGCTAGTTGTTCCGCATTACTACGCTCAAAAAAGTAAGAATCAGGAGGATTCTGCTCCAAATGGACAGGAAAGTCAGAAAGTAACATGGGTTTACCAAGAGAACGTGCGTCCTCTACAACCGTACTCCAACCTTCAAATAAAGAAGGCTGAATTACAGCTAAAGACCTCCTCATGAGCTGAATTTGGTCTACACGAGGAATTAATCCTAAAAGACGTACTTGTTCGCTAATTCCTAATTCCTCAATTCTTGTTAAGAGGTAATTGTAATAATCAGGATTACGATAATCAGTAGCACTTCCAGTACAAACAACGGTAGGTGTAAGCCCCTGTTGTTTCAGTAGCCCCAAAGCTTCAATTACCACAGCATGATCTTTATGTTTCCAAAATTGATTGCTGATCAGGAAAAATTTATCTGGAAGTTGATAACTTTCTTGCGTTAGTTTGGGATCTAACTCAAACCATTCAGGTGCGGGACAGCTTACAAAATTCATTACAACACTTCGAGAAGCTGCTTCCGGATAAAGATGTTTAAAGTCTTCTTGTGCCATATTGCTACTGAGGACAATAATAGGAGCAGCGTGAGCAATTTGTTGCTGATCTCGATTACGTTGAGCGATTTCTTCCGGAGAGAAAAGGTTGGGTAAGTGATAGTGTTGAAAGTCAGGAATCCAACCTCCCCACTGATAAGGTGAGCGGGTTCCTGCTATCGCCGGGTAAAGAAAATTTATTTTTTGAGGATTTAGTAGTTCCAGAGGAATGAAAGAGATACGCTCAGCTAAAAAATTACACATTTTTAGATAGGCACGCTGCCACTTGGAAGTAGCATAAATTTGGTTAACGTAACCCCGGGCTGGTTCTATTAAATTTATATCTTTATCGTGAACAGCGATTGTTAGCTTGATATTCGCTTTTTCTGTTTCTGGTAAAGTAGCGATCGCACGAGCTAAATTCTGAATATATAGCACGCCCCCTAGCCAGCCAGAGCCACCCACCATGTTGAGGCAAATATGTAGATTTTTTACCATCCTAAAATCTCAGCTCGACACCATTGAACATAGACGTTTACACCCCTTTCTATCGTTACTTCAGGGGTAAATCCAATTTGGGAAAGTTTGCTCATATCGGCTTGCCAGTTTATCGGAGTTCCGACAGGAGTACTATTATCAAATTCAACCGGAATATCTTCTCCTAGTTTAGCTAACACTAATGCTGCTAATTCTTTGATTGTTGTTTCGACACCATTTGCAAGGTTATAAACCTCGGCTTCAAAATTAGCTTTTTCAGCAAGAATCTGAAGTGCCCTTGCTACGTCTCTACCATGAATAAAATCGCGGCTTTCGTTGCCAGTACCTCGTAACTTTAGTGCGGGGTTTATCAAAGCTTTTTGACACATATCCCAAAGAACTTGTCGCCTCAGTCCTGGCCCATAACCCGAAAAAATGCGTACTATAGCAGTGGGTAAGTTATAAACTTGGAAAAACTCAGCGCAAAGTTGCTCAGACATCAGCTTATGAAAGCCGTAGGGAGAAATTGGCTTCAAGCTTTGGTTTTCCTGAATGGGTAAGGTTTCTGGATTTCCATAGACAGCAGCACTAGAAAGATAGATTAAACGACATTTTGGAACATAAAGACGTAATGTATCTAAAAGGTTGAAAGTGACAGCAACACTGTTGCTAAAATCTGCTGATGGATCGCTAATTGAAAGCTCTACTGAAGCTCTTCCAGCGCAGTGAATACAAACTTCCGGTTGCAACTCTTGAACAATTTTTGCTAGATCCGCAGAAGGCAAATTTAATTGTTCATAGCGAAACAAATCTTGTCTAGGTGCATTCTCTGGAGGGCGATTTCCCAGCCCAATAACACTCCAGCCAGTTTCTGTAAACTGACGAGCAACATATCGCCCGATAAACCCTGTAACACCTGTAATTAAAACAGTTTTCATGGAAATATTTTTTATTTATTCGTAAAATTATCTATTTTCTTCCTACTTTGTTAGTCTAAATCCCCGAAGAACTTGCTAACAGCGATTGTTGGCATTCTAGTAGCGGGAAAATTTTTTTTTAATATTGCTAAATATTCATCTTCACCAGGAAGATATCGATCGCCATCTTCAGAATAATCTTTAGCCCTTACCCACTCTTGCAATCGCATATCAAATCTTTTAACGATTCGACATGGATTTCCTACCACCACGCTGAATGGGGGAATATTGCAATTTACTACGGTGGAAGCTCCAATGATTGAGCCGTATCCTACTTGGACGCCTTTCAAAATAGTCACGTCTACACCCAGCCAGCAATTTGTGCCGATGTCTATTACTCCATCAGTAGTTGTTAAAGCAGTGTGATACGGAATAAACGGAGAAGTGTATTCGTGCCCACTTCCTAACAGTTTACAGTCATTACCAATTAAACTGTAGTCACCGACTTTTATTAAAGCTCCAGCACTATAAAAGTTTCTGCGACCGATAAAACAGTTATCACCAACAATGACAGAAATTTTTTCTTTTTCTCGTTTGTTAATGACAATTACTGTTTCCGAACCGATAACTGAATTTTGACCAATTTTTACATTACCCCACCCCAGTACATGAACCGATGGATCGATATAAGAGTTTTTACCTACATTTTGCCTTTTACTAAAATGGGCTTTTAAGTTACCTCCTAGCCATTTAATCCTGTCTATTTGAGCGTCTGTTAGTTTAGATACTATAAAGCGCTTCATTGCTTTTTACCCGCGATCGCTTACTACTTCTTTGCTATTTAAAATCTTCCGTTCACCTTCAGGAACTTTGCCAATAATCTGGGCTGGATTCCCCGCAACAATCGTCCAAGCAGGGACATCTTTTGTAACGACTGAGCCAGCACCGATAATTGAGCATTTTCCAATCGTCACCCCTCTTAAAATAATTGAGTTACAAGCAATCCAAACATCCTCTTCAATAATGACTGGTTTTCCATTTAGGTTTAAGTCTTTAGGAAAGCCTTTTTGGATAATGTGAACGAATTGTTGATGACGCGCTACCGGATCGAGTGGATGAGTTTGATTGTCGAATATATTTACATTATGAGCAATGATTGTTCTATCTTTTATTTCAATTAAAGTGTCTGACCAAATTTTAGAGCCTTGGGCTAAATAACAGAAATTGCCTATTTTTATTTTTCCTCCAGGAAAAGTCATTAATTGACCTTCGATGTGAGTGTTTTCACCAAGAATAATACTATTTTTATCGCGATCGTGGCTTATCAGTGAATTGTGGTCTAAAACGCTTGAACTATTGCCAATTACACACTTTTTTTTGGTTAAATTAGCATTAATTTTAAACTTAATTTTGGAGAAGGGGTTCATCTCGTAATTACTCCTTAAGCAAAACTTTTTTGAAGTTTATTTTTAACTTTAGTAAATAGGCTTCTATTGTCAAAAAAGTTTTTTTGAAATAAGGTATCTGCTTCTACATCTCGAATCATAAAAGGAGGATGCTTCAAAGGAAAGCTAATTTCTTGCGTCCCCATTTTACCTAAGGGATTTTCAGTAGAAAAAGTGTGAGTTGCATTAGCTCCGAAACCAATATTCGTAATCAAATTAACTTCAGGCACTATTTTTAATCCATGTTGAAGCCAACAAGCTAGCAACCATTGATAATCCCAACAGGATCTGTTTTTATTTTGGTAGGCATCTTGAAATATTTTTTGCCAAAATAAATAATGTTTTGGTACCCTTAAGTAATTTTCTAGGAACCGACTCTCGAAAATTTCAGGCCATTGCTTAATGTCATAATCAAAATATTTCCAAGCTCTACGCCAGGATGCCCAACCCCAATTTCCACCAAAGTAGGAAAAATAATAACTTTGCCCGGGTAATTTCCGTTCGCCTAAAAGATTGGTTCCCGCAATACTCATTACTCTTTCATCATCGCGATATTTTTCTAATAACTCCTCGCAAAACTGAAAGAAAGTTGGATGAGGTAAACAATCATCCTCGAAAAGGATGGCTTCTTCTACTTGTTCAAATACCCAATTAATACCTGTAGCTGGACGTAAACCGCAGCCTAAATTTACATCTGAATAATTTTTTAGAACTTCGCAATCCCAATCTACAGTGTCAATAATTGCACGAGCAGCAGCGCACTTTTCTGCTTCACCTAGTTGATCGCTACGAGGGCCATCAGCAACTACTAAAAGCTTCGGCGGTTTTGCCTGACGAATTACCTCAAAAACCTTGGATGTAGTCTCAGGTCGTTTAAAGATTAACAAAGCAACGGGAGTTTTCATGGTCACTTATCAGCAGTCATATTCTGTTTATATTCGGAGTAATGTAGGAGCATACTGGAAGCGATCGCTCCTATTTCATCTAAAGGAGTCTGAAGCGAAACATAGCGATATCGAAAAGCAGCCAATCGAGGCTCTGTCTCTTGATAGAGGATATCTTGCGCCACGTTTCCCCACCGATCCTCTGGCATCAGATCGAGAGTCATGCCAGCATGACCAGAAGGTAACAGCATATTAGAACCATGTACACCAATGACCAAGCGGCTTTGGGAATAAACTTGGCACATTTGCCTCTCAGTGTCTGAATTAAACTTGTTTACCCGCAAATCTTCAATCCAGTCGGGAAACTGAGTTTTCCTCCCCAAACCAGCGATCGTAAACTTTGCTAAAGGAACTTTAGAGCGAATCTTTAAAAATAGTTTTTGCACCCTTTCATTCTGAAGCTTGAGGGCAATATCAACCATCTTTAATTTCCTCAAGGTTTTGAAGAGAAGCGGATTACACCAAATCCGATCGTCGCGCCAAATAAAGGTTATTTGGTTTGAATCTTTATCAAAGCTATGAGTGGGAACCCGCGTAAATTTACTAATATCAAACTGACTCGGATGAGAATATGCCTTACTTACGTAAATTTTATCAAAACGCTTGGATTCCTCAGAGATAAATTGGTCAAACTTCGGATAGTAGCATTGCCCTTGCTGTAAAGAGATATTTACCGTCCAAATTTCTGTAACGCCCTCTGGAACCATCCATCTCAAAAACTTTGGGACGATGACAATTAAGCCGCAATCTGGGTAATTATTTAGATATCTTTGGACATTAAGCAGCTTTAACAAACTATGCCCATAAAGATAATCAATACAGTTTAAGATAATGACACGTTGATGCTGCTTAAAAACCTCCTTAGATATCGCAATCTCTTCAGATTGGGGATTTTGCAGAGAGTAAAGAAGTTTTTGACCTAACCAATATTTACAAGATTCATTTCCAAAAACGTCGCCTTTTGCTAAATCAATTTGATAAGGAAAAGTGACAGCATGACCAACTTCTAAATCTTCAATAATTTCTATATTACAGGAGTCGCACTTAGATTTTACGCAAATATGCATTCCCTGCCAAAGAATACCTTGAGGCTTCAGCAGTGTACCGCTGTGGGGACAGGTGGATTTGTGCTGAATGCTTGGTTTTATTTCAATCATTGCACGATTCCTTTAATTCTTGTAGCAGCCTTATATAAATTGCAAGAACGTAAAATAAACTTACTGATTGGCTTTAAATCGGGAATTATAAAGTTGAGAACTACAGTTACGATGAAATAAGTAATCAAGGTTGCTATGGTGGCTCCAACCGCCCCATACTTAGGAATTA
Source organism: Trichocoleus sp. DQ-U1 (assembly GCF_039961925.1). Lineage (NCBI taxonomy): Bacteria > Bacillati > Cyanobacteriota > Cyanophyceae > Leptolyngbyales > Trichocoleusaceae > Trichocoleus > Trichocoleus sp. DQ-U1. The sequence continues at coordinate 73,832 of NZ_JAMPKB010000020.1, forward strand.
GATGTAAATTTAAAACTATATTTATGACTGCCCCTATAAAGGTTAAAAGTAATTCATTTTTGGCTTTTCCTTCAATCATAATAAACGCATTTCTCGCAAGACCAAAACCGCTACCAAACTGTGACCAAACATAGATTGATAATATTATTGCTGAAGCTGCATACTTATCTCCGTACAAGAAATGAACAATGTAAGTGGAAAGCAGTGAAACTGGAATTGCGATTATCAACCACAAAATTAAGGTTAAATCAAAGTAAGCCTGAAATTTTTTGAAATATTCAATCTCCCCTTGAGCCTTCGCTTCAGTGAGTTTTGGGAAAAAAGATATTTGCATGATAGAGGGAATAAAATCAAATATCTGCGAGATCTTCACAGCAGCGGCATAAATGCCTAATTCATATTTAGGATCGAATTTAAGTTCTTGAGCAGAGAAGGAACCCAGCATGACCTGATCGATAGTGGAATAAATATAAATGGCGATTCCTGACACAATCAGGGGCCAGCTTTCTTTGATTAAGTTTTTCGCCTGAGGGAGACTGCTACGCCATGCTTTTATATCTTGTCCACTAGTCTGATAAATTATTATCAATCCCACAGCAGCTAAGGCAAGCTCTCCACATCTTGCCCAGGCAAATGCAATGAGAGGAGCTTTAATTTGAATTAAGACAATTCTGACAGCACAGACAAGCAAATAGGCGCAGTTTTTAACAACAACTGTATACTTAGATTTAACTTGTGAGCGGAACCAGAGATCGATCGTCTCGAAAGCTTGAAAAATGGTTCCAGCAGCGATAATTCCTACCAGCCAATGAGTTAAAGAGTCCTGGGGCTGTAGTAAGGAAATTGCGCCAACCGCTAACAAAGTTGTTACAGCACCGCCAATAAGTTTTAGTACGAGGGAAGTCCCAAGTGTTTCATTCTTGGTAAACGGATCGCGCACAATGTCGCGTACTACGATGCTATCAAGCCCCAGGTTGGCAATTGGCCCCAACAGCGCTACAAATGCGATCGCATAATTAAATAAGCCAAACTGTTCCGGCCCTAGATAGCGAGCCACCCATATCCCTACAATTAGGCTTAAGCCCATTTGGAGGATTTTGTCAGCGAACAGCCACGCGATGTTGCTGAACACCTTGCGTAGACCAGGGCTAAGCTTTTGATTGACCAGACTCAGCTTGTCTAACATTAGAATTGGGCAATTTATGAAGGAATAAAGATAGGGTTTGAGAACTGGGTCGTCCTACAAAACCCTATTTGTTGTTGCGGTGAACAGAACGGAATCGATTATTTACCTTTAGCACCTTGCAAGACTTTTCTCACAAATTTTGCGGTTCGCATTAGTTTCGGTTGCTCCCACAAATACTGCAATAAATCTGTTTTCAGTTTCGCTGCCGCTGAATAATTTTTGTACATTGCAGGAATCAAACGATACTTCATTCCTTTGTACGTGGCATAATCTACAGCAGTCGGAGATTCTGCATTGCGGCTACCGAATTCATATATTGCTGGTAAATAATGAGCCGTGAGAGATTTGCGAGAATATTGGGGATTGAGTGTTTCCAAGGAACCGTGAATCGTTCTAGAGTTCCAGAATAAGACGTCCCCTTTTTTCAAGGCAGGAGCTTGAATATTACTCTTGTGAACATTGATATACTCCTTCAACTTTTCCAAGTAAAACCGATTAGATAGTTTTTCATCATCTGTTAACTCAAAGTCAACCAGATGAGATGTTGGTAAAACATAGAATCGACCCGCTTCTTCGTGGATATCCTCCAGAGCAAACCATCCAGCCAGCAAATGACCATTGGGCATGGAATCTAAATAGTACCAATCTTGATGGGCAGGGGTAGCTGTGTTCATATCAAAGAACATAGTTTGCATGAGGTTATGCTCCTTACTACCCGTCAGTTCAGTCAGTGCTTCCCTAACCTGCTGCAAACAGAAAACTTCTTTAGCTGCCTCAGTAAATCCTGGATAATCTGGGTAATCGTGAACATCTCTAAAAGATTCTTCAGAATATCCATTGGGAGTAATTGTATTGGTTTCCCATTTATTCGTTGATTGTCTAAAGAAAGGAGAGTTAGATGAAAGGATATTGGAGTTATACTCTTTTAAAATATTATTAATTAAATTTTCAGGAATGAGATTTCTAAAGACATAGTATCCGTTAGTTTCGTAATAATCTTTAGGGGTGTCCATAAATTAAATCCTTTAGGAACTGATTGTTTTAGTTCACTTTTAAACGTATATTATTAGATATCGAGAAAATTTTCCTACGTAAATATCCGGAAATTAGATAGCGAGAAAGTTTTCCTAGGTAAATATCCCGAAAAAGTGTTGAATGTTATTGCAACACGGCTTAACATATTTGGCTGAAACTCATCCTTAATTAAAGCGATCGCTTACCGAGCCTCTAACCCTTCTAGCGATCGCCTGCTTGGTTAGGCACCCCTCAAGACCGGCAAACCAGTTCTTAAGCGCTGGAATTCTCTTGAGAACTGTTTCCTGTAGCGTCCAGGCATAATCGAACTGTTGCTATAACATAAAACAGCCAAGCATAGGTAATTGATATCAATCCAGTTTCAGTAATATTTGTCAGAACTGCCCAGGTAATCAGTAGCAGGGGCATGACTAATTCAGGTTCTTGGGTACGCTTCATATACTGAACTGCTAAAGCAATATTCGTTAAGAAAGAAAGGCAAAAGAACCCTAATCCTACGAATCCCAAGTCTACAGCTAGGTCTAAAAAACCATTATGAGAATGCTCTGGCTTAAATTGGGTTTTTACCACGATGATGTCAGCCGCTGGATCGGCTGCTCCTCGCCAAGACTGCCAAAATCCTTGGTATCCATAGCCCAGCAGTGGATGTTGTTTAATGTGGTTGATTACTAAAGGCCAGAAGTCTGTGCGTCCGGTTAATGTCAAATCTTTATTCAGTGTATCTACAATAATAAATTCGGCATTTTGGGTAATTACAATACACAAACACATGGCGATAGCCATAAAAAAGATTATGCAGGCAAAAGCTAATCGTGGAGGCAAGTTTTTGATAAAGCGGATAACGATTAACACGCTTATCAGTAGAACCAACAGAACTTTCCCCATTCCGCTATTTGAGCGTTGTAAAGAAAAAATAGATAAAGCAGCAAAACCCAGAGATTGCCATTTAGTTTTTGGTTTGCGAACTGACTGTATATAACACATAACAGCTGTTAAACCCATCAAGAATCCAAAAGCATTTCCGTGGGGTAAAATTCCTTGCCAGCCCTTAGACGTTACTCCAATTGACGGTCTGAACAAAGCATAAAATACACTCAGTAAAAGTATTATTTTGTTGATAGTAAGCAATAAATCAAATAGTTCTTTCCATTTATACTGCTTACCAACATAAACACAAAAAGCAGTTGTGCCTAAAAAAACTATACTAGCTTTGAGTGTATAAGTTGGAGTTCCTGACCAAGCCGCAGATAGAATTAATAAAAAGAGTAATCCGCAAAAATAAACATTATTAATGAGAAGCCTAGAAATAACAAAAACTGAGTCTTTAATATTTTGCAAGAATCGCGAATAAATAATGAATATAAAGGTGGCGTAAATGCCGATTTGAAAAATCGTCGAATAAAGCTTTTTTCCCTGTAGATATAAAGCTCTAGGATGGATTTTATCAAATCCGCTTAAAGTAACTCCTGCGATCGCAAAGATTATTAAACCAATAAAAACTTTTTCTAATGTTTTAGAGGTCGCTTGACTTCTACCAGCAAAGTTAAACAATAATAAGATATAAATAATCGCACTGGTGGCAGCGATTATTAACAATAGAGGGTTTGAAGCGAGAGTACTCATGTTTAATATTCTTAGACAAGAAATAACGCGAAGCTGACCCTATATGAGTATAGCGACTGATTAAACCAGAGAAGAATAATGAATTTCCGTATATTTACGAGTATTTAATTCTTTTAAAGATACAAACTAAAAACTAGTAACTTCAAAAAGCTTACTATAAATAGGTTTAAGAGATTTACCTATAAAATGAGGATAAATAAATACTATTTAGAGTGGCAGGTTTCTACTCACACAGCTTAAATTTAAAAATATAAAACAAGTAGGTTATGTATGGTCGATCTAGGTTTTTATAGACAACTCACTCGAACTTCTGCCGGGATAACCTTAGTGGCAACATTTGCCTTTGCTTGCCCCAATCCTACGCAGGGGACTGTACCGCGTTTTCAAAAACCTACAATTCTTGCACAAGCGAATACTAATCCTGCTCGACCAGATATAGCCTATACATTGGGTGGAGGCGATCGCATCCGCCTTGATATCTTCGAGGTTCCCCAATATAGCGGCGAGTACCAAGTTCTCGCAGATGGCTCCTTATCCCTACCCTTGATTGGAACCCTATCGGTTCAGGGGCTAACCGTGCCACAAGCGACGAATGCCATTTCATCTGCATACTTTCGCTTCCTCAAACGACCCATAATCACCATTAGCGTTCTGTCTCCTCGCCCTATCAATGTTCGGGTGGGAGGAGAGGTGACTCGCCCAGGGGGCTTCACAATTCCCCTGATAGCTGGAGTCGGGAGCGTGCCTGGGTTCCAATATCCCACCGTAACCCAGGCAATTGAGCTGGCACAGGGAATTACGCTGACGGCTGATATTCGTAAGGTTCAGGTGCGTCGCCAGCTAGCATCCGGTTCCGAGCAAGTAATCAATCTGAATCTTTGGGATCTGATACAAACCGGCGACAGCAGGCAAGATTTAAATTTGCGGGATGGAGACACTGTCTTTATTCCCACAACCAGCACCATTAACTTAGACGAAGTACGCCAAATTGCCACGACTCGTTTTTCACCTCCTTTAGAGGAACCCCGCAGTGTTGCAGTCGTAGGAGAAGTCAACCGTCCTGGTACTTATGTTGTGATTGGAGGAAAGACAACACTAGAGCAAAGAACCCTGGGACTGCCAACTGTAACGCGGGCAATCGATTTGGCTGGGGGGATTAAGCCCTTGGCTGATATTCGCCGTATCCAGCTGCGGCGACTCACCAAAGCAGGGACAGAACAAATTATCGATCTGAATCTTTGGCAACTCTTGCAGGCTGGGGATTTCAGTCAAGATACGCTTTTGCAAGATGGAGATACCATTTTCATTCCCACTGCATCAGCAGTTAACCCGGCAGAAATTTCTGAATTAGCGACCACTAGCTTTTCTCCCGGTACTATTAAGGTAAGTGTGGTCGGAGAAGTGAAAAGTCCAGGAGTGGTGCAGGTTGCGCCAAACACAACCTTGAATCAAGCATTGCTGACTGCGGGAGGATTCAATGATGCTAGAGCGAATCGAAAGGCGGTTGATTTAATTCGCCTCAACCCTGACGGTACAGTGTCAAAAAGTAAAGTCAATATTGATTTAACCCAAGGAATCAATGAGACAAATAATCCACTCGTCCGCAATAACGACATTATTGTCGTCAGCCGTTCTGGAAGCGCCAAAACTTCTGACAGTGTGCGAACATTCTTAGAACCGATCGAAAAGGTTTTCACATTCTTCAACATTTTTAATTTATTTGGAATTTTGGGAGACGATGACTAGGTAAGCATATATTCAGGGTGTATCTATAAACGTTTTCTTAAACCGTAGTTAGCTTTTTTTGTTCTATCTACTTCTATCTAATAGGTAAATGGATACCGAACACAATTCACAGCCGTTCTTTAATAAGCGCACTAGCAATAGCAAGTTGACTCAGTCCTTGCCAGGGCACCTGACTCGACCCTCTGACGACAGTGATGAACAGAAGCTGGACTTGGCATGGCTATTAGGGGTTGTGCGCCGCCGACTCCCAGTTATGGCAGGGGTAACAATTATATTAACTGTAATGTCAGGAAGCATGATTGTCTTTACCTCAAAGCAGATTGCTCCAGAATACGAAGGAGCTTTTCGGCTTTTGGTGGAACCCGTGACTGCTGAAGATAGATTGGCGAAGCAATTTTTATCGTCTCAAACGAACAATGCAGATATCCAAAAAATCGAAGTAGAAAAATCTAGTTTATTGGATTATGAGACGCAAATTCGAGTTTTGCAAAGTACGAAATTGATGTTGCCAGTCATCAAGGAATTGCAAAAAAAATATCCGGAGATAACATATAACTCCTTAATGACGAAACTCTTAATTTTTCGAGTCAATTATGAAAAAGATGGAGTTCAATACGGCACCAAAATTTTAGAAGTTAGTTACCGGGATGAAGACCAGCAAAAAATTCAGTTTGTATTGGATAGTCTTTATAAAAATTATCTGAATTACAGCCGCCAAGAGCGCCTGTCAAGCCTTAAACAAGGAATTGAGTTTATCAATCAGCAGCTACCTCAGCTACAAGGGCAAGTTGATACGCTGCAAGCACAACTCCAAAAACTGCGGCAGCAGTATAATGTCAGCGATCCGGAACAAGCAGATTCCTTGCTATACGAGCAGGCTTTGACGCTTGAAAGACAAAGATCGGATACCCAAGCGGAACTCGCTGACGCGCAAGCGCAATATGCCAGTATGCAAAAACAGTTGCAAGAAGGGAACTCTACCGCAATTTTGTCTACTGATGCAAAAACCTACGAAACCTTGCTAGCGCAGATTCAAACTCTAGATAGTACTATTGCGGCACAATCCCCCCAATTTCGGGACGATAGCCCACCGATTCTGGTTCTTAAGGAAAAGCGGGAAAATTTGCAACGGTTGCTGAGCGAACAAGCCCAAGGGCTTCTCAAAAAATTGGAGGGAAGAATCCAAGGAATACAGGAGCGCTACCAAACAATTCTGAAAACTGAAAGGAAAATCAAAGCACAACTGCAAGAATTACCTGCGGTAGCCCGCCAGCACGCCGATATACAACGAAAATTATTAGTTGCAACCGATAACCTCAAGCAATTTTTAGGCAAACGAGAAGCCTTGAACTTAGATGCTGCCCAGCAGGAAGTGCCTTGGGAACTCATTGAAGAGCCTCAGCTACGGCGCGATGAAGATGGCAACCTGATATCAGTAGCGACGAAACAAACGAAAAAACAGTTAGCGATCGCAATTGTTTTAAGTGCGCTATTGGGTATCGGGTTGGGTTTTCTCATCGAGGCTCTCAATACAGTCTTCCATACCCCCGAGGATGTCAAAGGGGAAACGAAACTGCCGATTTTGGGAGTGATTCCTTTTGCCAAGGAACTCAAGAAACCGCCCAAGAAACCCAGCAAACTCTCTACCGCAGCGGATGTTGCCGGTTTAAATCAACTTTTGGGTGACAATAAAGCAAATGGCAATGGTCGCAATAAGCTAAATGTATACACCGATTCGCCATTTTTGGAAGCCTTCCGTTCTCTCTATACCAATATTCGCTTGCTCAGTTCCGGGACGCCGATTACCTCTTTGGCAATCAGTTCCGCAACACCGGGAGATGGAAAATCAACGGTTGCCATTCACTTGGCGAAAGCCGCAGCGGCAATTGGTCAGCGGGTATTATTGATAGACGCCGATTTGCGGCGTCCGAGTCTGCATACTCGCTTAAGCTTACCGAACGTGCGCGGACTCAGCGATATCATCGCCACGGATTTGAGTCTGAATGATGCCATTCAGCGATCGCCAGAAGACAACAACCTGTTTGTCTTAACATCAGGTCACAACTCTTCAGACCCGATCAAACTGCTTTCGTCAGATAAAATGCAGTATCTGATCGAGCAATTTCAAGCCCGTTTCGACTTAGTGATCTACGACTCACCACCCCTGGTTGGTTTAGCAGACAGCAACATCTTGGCAGCGAATACAGATGGAACCATCTTAGTTGTGGGGATCGATCAAACAGACCGTTCTATGCTGATGAAAGCATTAGATGGACTAAAAATATCCGGTGGCACAGTCTTGGGTATCGTCGCCAATGGCATTAAAGGGTATACTTCTCCCGCGTATCCTTCCTATAGCCGCACCTATAGTCGCAATTAAGCGAGCTTCGGGGCAGGGGCGTATTCTTATGTACGCTGAGTCCGTGCTTGGCTTTGCTGTGCTAACAGCACTGACTATCCAGTTTCTATAAAAGCGATCGCACAAGTGCAGAGCTTTTTAAGAATGGGAACAACCACAATCGAATTGCTTCTACATTACGGCGCTGCTGCACTCAAACGGGGTGAATGGAAATGATGAAGTTAAAGCTGGACTGGTTTCGGGACAAGGGTTTCCGAAAGTCGCTTTCAAGAACGCAAACGCCGCCATTTTCAGAAACGGCAAGGCAGATCGGACGGACGCGCTTACTTGCTCAAAGCTTATTATGGGGCGTTACGCTAACTTCTTTAAGCAACGCGATCGCACTTTTGTTAATTGAGGCACCCGTCTTAGCAGCAGAACGGGTAACGCTGCGCTTGGGACCGTTTCAGCAATCGGTCGCGATCGAAGATTTAGAAGATTTTGCCAAAACGGGGGAAGTTCCTGCAAGTCTCAAGCCTTACAAGGCATTGCTCAGCTCAGAATTTCGAGACATCCTCAACCGTCGCTTGCACCTAGATCCGAATTTGGGAGACAAAGTGGTAAAAGACGTGTTGCGATCGCCCGTTGGAGAAGAATTAATCAAGAAGCTGGGATTGGCGCTCCCGAATAGTACGGTAGAACAACTGCAAGCAGGTCTAACTCTAGCCTTGCGGCAAGCCAACGGCTTAAGCGTTATCAGCTTTTTGCAGTCCTATCCAGCCGACACCATTACCATAGACGCCTCTTCAGCGATCGCGATCGCCCTAGAATTCAACGCCCCCTACTGGCAAAGCGGAGCTTTAAGCCCTCTACTGGAGCGGGAACTGACCGTCACCAAAGGAAAATTTCGTCCTGCCTTTAACCCCGCCCAAGCGGGTTCCGAAACAGTACAGCAGCAGACTCTGACCTTTCACGACTGGCGACGCCAAGAGCCGATTCTGGGGACATACACCAGCGATCGCAAGATCGTCGTCGATCTTTACTGGGCAAACACAAACGAGAAGCCCCCTTACCAAAATTCTCAGAATCCCCTCGTCGTCCTCTCCCACGGCTTTGGAGCCGATCGCTCCTTCCTGGCTTATGTAGCCCGTCACCTAGCGTCTCATGGCATCACCGTCGCCGCCATCGAACATCCGGGCAGCAATGCCAACCAAATCTTTGGCGGGCATTTTGGCAGCAACTCTGTGGGAGTACCCGGTTTAGTGCCTTTGTTACCGGCGTCCGAATTTGTCGCCATGCCCAAAGATATTAGCTTTTTGCTTGATGAGCTAGCTCGGCTAAACCAGCTACCAGGTTCCCTTCAGGGGAAACTGAATACTGAGAAAGTGAGCGTGATTGGTCATTCCTTGGGTGGCTACACGGCTTTAGCGTTAGCAGGAGGCGAACTGAATCTGGATGAGTTGCGACAATTTTGCAAAAATCGCAATCCTCTAGGGAAATCGGGGGGCGATTGGTTGCAGTGTGCAGCAGCGGATCTGCCCAATCAACGTTTGAGCTTGCGGGATCGGCGCGTGGTGCAAGCGATCGCGCTGAACCCCGTCGTGGGAGACTTATTTGGCAAAAAAGGTCTTGGCAAAGTTAGCACTCCTACCTTAATCTTGACTGGCACCAGCGATCCCCTCACTCCATCGCTGAACCATCAACTACGACCTTTTACCCAACTACCCAGCCCGAAATATCTCCTCACAGCAATTGGCGGAACTCACTTAAGCATTAGCGATTTTGCTCCTGGTAGCCAAGGCGAACAGCTCACTCAAACAACCCTCGTCAACGAACGCACTGGTGAAGTAGCGGCTCCCCTGCGTCAGCTGCTTAAAGGCGTCACCTTGGCATTTGTCAAACAGCTGACTCCAGCCGCCTCAACTTACGAACCCTTTTTAACACCCGCCTACGCCCAATCTCTCTCTACCCCAGAACTGGCGCTGCGCCTGAATACGCAACTACCCCCAAGCGTTACTTCGTGGCTGGCTTTGCCACCACTGCCCTAGAAAGGCGGGCATCCCAATGAAATGTTTCTCAAAACTAAGGCAAGGCTCCGAGTTTTGGATAAAAATCCTGATTTAATCAAAGTCAAGCTGTGACTAATTAAAAGTTAGCATTAAGCTAATCGCTACTTTTGACAGTAGCCTCTTCAGGAGAGAGCGCATTATGGACCCCATCACGATTCTTGCCCCCCTCGCCTTAGTGATTATCGGCTATACAGTGGGTTCTGTGAAAATTATCAACGAAGGAAATCAAGCTTTAGTAGAGCGCTTGGGTCAGTACAATCGAAGACTCGCGCCCGGTCTCAACTTTATCGTTCCCTTTGTTGACTCAATTGTGGTGGAGGAAACCAGCCGCGAGAAGTTTTTGAATATTGACCCTCAACAGGCAATTACCAAAGACAACGTTTCGCTGAAAGTTGATGCAGTGGTGTACTGGCAGATTCTGGATTTGGAAAAAGCCTACTACGCCGTTGAAGATATTGAGCAAGCAATCGAAAACTTAGTTTTGACAACGCTTCGCTCTGCGATTGGTCAAATGGAACTGGAGCAAACGTATTCTTCCAGAACCGAAATTAATCAGACTTTGTTACAGCAGTTGGATGAAGCGACGGCTGCGTGGGGAGTTAAGGTGACTCGCGTCGAGGTACGAGACATTACGCCCGCAAAAACTGTCTTGGAGTCTCTGGAGCTGGAACGAGCAGCGGAAAGTAAGAAACGCGCTTCCATCTTGGAAGCGGAGGGAACTGTGAAGTCGATAGAAATTCTGAGCCAAGCTTTGCAGTCACAACCTTTAAGTAGAGAAGTATTGCAGTTTCTCGTTGCTCAAAGATATGTCGATGCCAATCAGAAATTGAGTGCGAGTCCTAACTCCAAAGTGGTATTTATGGACCCGAAAGCTTTATCAGAAGCCATGACTGATTTAATGTCTACTCCTGAACCTCCTAATGGCTCTAATGGCAATGGATCGGGAACTTAGAAGGTAAAAGGTAAAAAACAAAAATGAAAAGAGTTTTAAGAGTCGAGCTGATTTGAAATTAAAAACATCACTTTTTAAGGCATTTCAAGACAGCGATCGCTCTTAGCTTTTCTATTTTTGTTTTCTGAAAATGGCATCCGCGACGCGACAAACGTCGTGCATAGGTTGGACATCGTGAATTCGGAGGATATCAGCACCTCCCGCGATCGCTCCGCAACAAGCCGCCGCCGTTCCCCACACTCTGGCTTTGGGATCGGGTTGATTTAAAATCCGCCCGATAAAACTTTTCCGGGATGGTCCCACTAACAAAGGAACGCCCAAAGAATGCAACATCGGTAGGCGTTGCAAAATTTCCAAGCTTTGCTCGTAAGTTTTGGCAAAGCCAATGCCGGGATCGATGATAATCTTCGAGCGATCGATGCCAGTTGCGATCGCTTGCTCAATTTGACTTGACAAAAACTCGGAGATTTCCCCCATCAAGTCCTGATAATTCGTCATCTGCTGCATGGTAGCTGGCGTCCCTCGGATGTGCATCAACACAATGGGGACTCCCAACTCTGCCACCACAGCAAACATCTCCGGGTCGAAAGTACCGCCGGAAATATCATTGACGATATCAGCCCCCGCCCGAATCGCTGCCCGTGCCACAGATGCCCGTGTTGTATCCACGGAAATCGGAACCTCAGAAGGATGAGGGATGTATCCCGGAGGGTGGGATAAGGGATTGCCGTGTTGAGCAGATTCTATGACTCCTACCGCAGAATCGAAGTCATCCTCGATCCTTCCTTCTGCACCCTTTCGGAGCGCCTGCACCACTGGTAGCACCCGATCCAATTCCTCTTCCAGAGAGATTTGGGCGGCTCCGGGGCGGGTTGATTGTCCCCCCACATCGAGGATATTGGCTCCGGCTGCCACAAGATGCTTAGCCTGAGCCAAGGCGTCTCCTAGCGTGTTAAAGTCTCCGCCGTCACTAAAACTATCAGGCGTCACATTCAACACACCCATTAAATAAGTGCGCTGTCCCCAGTCAAAAGTTTGACCCCGCAGGGTCAAGCTATTTTGGATTTTGGATTGATTCATCCGTCATCCGGCGAAGAAAGCGCCGCTTCGCTAACATCCTTATCCTTTTTGAAAGTTGACAATTCGGGCAAAACTGGCAGCCTCCAGACTGGCTCCCCCGACCAAAGCCCCATCGATTTCTGGCTGCGCCATGATTTCATCAATATTATTGGGCTTGACCGAGCCACCGTACTGAATCGAGACATTTGGATTTATCAATTGAGTGCGAATCAAGCCAATCACCCGATTTGCTTCTTTTGACTCGCAGGTGTCGCCAGTACCAATTGCCCAAATAGGTTCGTAGGCAATAACCAGGTTTTCCTGGTCAACGTCAACCAAGCCTTTTTTCAGTTGGGTAGAAATCAGGGATTCTGTTTCACCTGCATCGCGTTGTTGCTTGGTTTCGCCGACGCAGAGAATGGGCGTTAAACCGTAGCGTTGCGCTGCTTTCAGCCGTAGGTTCACAGTTTCATCGGTTTCGCCAAAGTATTGACGCCGTTCGCTATGACCCACAATTACGAAACGCACCCCAATTTCTGTCAGCATGGGTCCGGCAATTTCACCTGTGTAGGCTCCCATTTCTTCCCAGTGGATGTTTTGGGCACCCAGCTGCACGCGGCTACCGTGCAGATTTTTAGACATGATGCTTAAAGCAGTGAAAGGAGCCGCTAGGACTACTTCCCGCTCGTCTGGGGTTTCTTCTAGGTGAGACATGAATCCTTGCAAAAACTCCAGACTCTCGGTCTGAGTTTTGTACATTTTCCAATTACCGGCAATAACTATTTTCCGCACAGCTAACTCAGTCAAGTTCAGAATGCTAAAAACTGTAACCTCCAGTTTAGTACGGCGGGGGAACCCCTGCTTTAAAGGCGCTCGCATTTACACTTTCTGGTCGCTAAAAGCGCAAATGTCAAGCGACGCGATAATTTCACCCCGCAATCCTTGCACGCCAACACTCGATCCCCAGAGCGATCGCTCTGGGGATGCTGCTCTTAGCCGCTACTCACTTCAAAAATCTTTTTATTACTTTAGGTGGGTATTTACCCGAAAGATTCCCCCCTATCGTACGATGTTTCTCAAAAAAACATAGGGTTAGAATTATACCAGAACGTAAATAAAAAACTTAAATTATTGGAGTAAATATGAAACTAAAATTTTTAGCAGCCGCAGCGATTCTGCTTCCCTTAGGCTTAGTTGCTCCCGTCCGAGCCGAAAATCCCGCTCATGTCAGACGATTAATCGAAACTAAGCAATGTCAGAACTGCGACTTGAAAGGAGCCAATCTTGTAAGTGCCCATCTCACTGGGGCTGATTTGAGAGGGGCAAACTTGCAGGGAGCTAACCTAGCGAATGCCAACTTAGAAGGTGCCGATCTAACGCAGGCTAATCTGGAAAAAGCTAATTTAACGGGTGTATTTGCAAATAGCGCCGATCTCCAGAAAGCAGACTTAAGTAGTGCCAATTTGAGAGAGGCTAACTTGATAAATGCTAACTTGAAGGATGCGGCTCTCGACAATGCGATTTTGCCGAATAACGTTAAATGGGATTAGTGGGTTTTTCACAACTAACTATTTGACAAAAATACAAAACTCGGTCAGAAGCTGACCGAGTTTTGTGTTGAGCGATCGCTCAAAGCACAAATGCAGCAGTGCTAGACTCTATCGTGCAGTCTTTGCCGAGAGCCGAGAAGCTTCTTCCTCCAGAATCCATGACGAAGACAAATCTTCTACAAAACTCTTCTGGTTTAAACTTGCAGCTTCAACTACTCTGACGATCAGTGTTGGCAAGTAAGTGCTATTAACCATCTGATAGCCATAGCCAAAAACCTTGCCAGAGCGTCCGGTTTTCTTATGTAGTACGCTATCTCCGATATTCAGCATGATTTCAACTCTCCTAATTTGGTAATTTGCCGTTTTCTTACTACTTGAATTGCTCTCAAATGATTGGATGGATATCCCGCTTTTACCGACAATCCATCGATTTGGAATAAATTTGTCTAGGGTTGGGGAATAGAGTTCTTGCAAAAATATTGAGAACCTGTCCTAACTTTCGGAAACAAGAGGGAGTCTTATTTCCTCCTTGCGAGGAACAAAGAAGATTGATTATTTTTATTGCAAGAAATGCCTATACACTGAAAGCCCACAACCGTTGGATGAAAACTCTTTTCTAGTGCCTTTTCTGGCGCGCTATCGGTATGAAAATCCCATCCCAAAAGACTCAGTTTTTTCAAGGAAAAAAATCTCAAGCGACTAGCTGCGGTTTGCTCGCAGATTCAACAGCAGCTTGGCACAGTAATTTGGTGTACAGATGGCTGAGTCGTAATGCCACGCTATTCCAGCTAAAGGCAATTTCTACCCGTTGGCGACCCATTTGGCCTAATTGGTCTCGCCAATCGGGATCGGCTAGGATGCGGTCAATCGCCTGTGCAAAGGCGACTTCATCTTTGGGAGGTACCAGTAAACCCGTTACCTCTGGCACTACGGTAAACTGCAAGCCGCCTACATTACTTGCAATTACCGGCGTCCGGTTAGCCATTGCTTCAATGGCAACTAAACCGAAGGGTTCGTAGTGACTGGGGACAACACACACATCGGCAGCTGAGTAGTAGAGAGGCAAATCGTTATCTTCCACACGACCGGGGAAGCAAGTGAGATCGCCAATGCCTTCTTCAGCTACGATTTTCTCAATGCGATCGCGTTCAATGCCGTCACTCTGTCCCGGACGACTTCCGCCTGCGATGAGAAGCTTCAGATCGCAAGACTTGCGAAAGCTTGATTTTGCTACGGCTCGGACTAGCGTTTCAATTCCCTTGCGTCGATCAAAACGACCCACATACAGCACTACTTTGGCGTCAGTGGCAATTCCTAGCTGTTGGCGTGCTTCTTGGCGCTGAGTGGAACCAAATTTAACGATATCTGTACCGCAGGGAATCATTTCAATCTGTCCGATCGTGGAAACAAGCGATCGCATTTGATCTTCTTCTTGCGGACTGGTAGCAATCACTCGATCCACTGTTTCCAAACACGCTTTTTCAACTGCTAGCCGTGTGGAAGCGATCGCTGGAATTTCGGAAACTGTACGATACTTTACCGCCCCCAGCGAGTGATAAGTATGTACCTGTATCAAAGGTTGGTGCTTTTTCAGTTCCATTCCCACCCAAGATGACAACCAATAATTGGTATGCACCAGGGTATATTGCCAACCTTCACGCTGCTGAAATGCCTGGAATTGTTGAACAAATTCTGGTAAATAGCAGAAGAGTCGATCCCGACTCATGAATTGGGCTGGCCCAGCGGCTAATCGGATTGTCTGGCAGTTAGGCGTATGCTGAACGACATCCAGTTGCTCCGGAGTGCTGCGGCGAGTGAACATATCCACCTGCCAGCCTTGCTCAGCGAGTGCTAATCCTACTTGACGCACATAGACATTTTGACCTCCAGCTTCTTCTTGCCCAATTTCTACCGCTGGATCGCCATCTACTGAAATTAAGGCGATACGATTTTTTTCAGTCAGTAACATCGGTTGATTTTCTCCTCATAGCTAGCGCACCTGCTCTCCTACGCCAGCAGTTGAAGCACGAAATGTGCCTCTACTCATAGTCGAGGGCAGGTACAACGAAGCGAACAGATACCAGCCAAGGACACTAGACCTCTTGCAAAAGTCGTCGCTGGGGTAATATGAGGTCTGAAATTATGCGCTCGCTCACCTGTCTTCTACGCTCACCCCTGGTAATTCATAAGTAAAGCTAATGAAATACG
>NZ_JAMPKB010000021.1:0-88311 GCF_039961925.1 Trichocoleus sp. DQ-U1
CATCGACAGAGCAAAAAAGTTCTTCTAGACTAAGCATGGGACGAGCCTGTAAAGCTGTTGTGTGATGACTTTTAGCTTACTCGCTTGTCCCCTCCTTATCCCGAACTCAGGTTAATTTATTGAGATTCTCTGGCATGGTACAACGCTCTGAATTAATTTTATAGTTAATCAACAGGTAGGCTAATTAAAGATTACTTGCCTGCACTCAATTATTTATAAATCGGTAATAAAAAACCATTACTTATTCCCATCATCTACAAAAAATCTTGCTTTTTAGAGCATTCTTTAAGATTTTAGCTTTATAAAGTCTACTGTTATTTATACCCCTAGTTTTAGTAGTCTAGGAAATACTGATATTTCGCGAACGCGACAGTGGCGAGGTAAGGTGGGAAGCTTCCAAATACAAAGCGAACTGTAATCTGGGTGTGGGAAGGTTAATCGCTGGCGTTGATTGGTATCTTCTTCTGTGGCTAATGATGAAGAAGTCTGGAAGTTTTTCAAAACGCAATGGGGCGATGACACAGATAGGGAAACTTCTTGTTTTTGCATACAAAAACTGCTAGGGCAGTTTGCCCAACTCCGTAAAAATGCACCTTTGGAACTTTACCCGTTACTGTTTTACCAAACTTCTACCACAGGGCTGGGTTGAATGTTAAATTTACCTGTGATTGGAAGCACAAAACCTATGTTTAGGAAAGATAGCGCTATCGTGGATAGAACAGTAAAGTTGTCAAAACAAGCGTAAGAGCTACAGCTTTGAGACATCTGTTTTATAAAATATAAGAGTTTTAAACGGCGATCGCGAGAATTGCCTTGCACTTCTAAGATAGAATGAACCGACTGGGAAATTATTAGGCGATCGCGCATCCAAAAAAACCTTCTATTGCAGTTTCCCAGGAGGTTTTTATTTGTGTTTGCGACAGATTACAGCTTAGAGAACTTCCAGAAGACGCTGCTACGCGATCGCATACATAACGGTTTCAGTATTTCTAGCAGAGTTTTTAACTGTTTAGCTAAAATTGTATCGCTAATAAATAAACGAAATTATTCTCATTCAACCTGATTTTTCGCTTACACTAGAGGAATCAGCGAACCTTAAATCTATTTGCAATTTTGAATACAAAAAGCCCCTATCAGTTGCTTTCTAGGGGCTTGGTGTTGTCTGTCAGTATATCCCGTTGCAGCTTCTTGCGGCAGGATAACGATTATCTAAGGCTTAACTTTTATTCTCTTCGCCTGCATCCATCTGAAGAAATAGATTGATGTAAACTCATTAAATACTTGTATTAAAAATCACAAGCAATTTTAATTAGGTTCTTTCAAAACTTGTCTTTTCATACCCCGCGTAACTGAACTCTTGATTGCGTTCGTTAACGAAGCGGTGCTTAGTGCAAAGCAACTTTGTGAATCGATCGCAAAGCGTATGCAGAGAGTGATAGAATCTCCCTTGTGCTTTACTCACATTGCGCTCCGTTCCACACTACAGGGTGTTGTACATCAAAGATTTTCCAATCGCTAAATATTTAGTTAGAAAACCCTAATTATTTCCATAATCTCAAAAAATAAGCTTGAATATACATTAGTTAAATAAAATTTACTTTTTGCCGCTATTTGCATATTTAATTTATTCATTTAATAAATAGATAAATAGGGGGAGCAAGGATTGCCTCTTTTGGAAGGGCGCAATTAGAGAAAGGAATGTTAAAAGGAAAAAAGCAGTGAACTTGATAGAGGGTAAGAAGTTCTCAATCATGCCCTTAGTGAAGGTAAAACTATGAAAAATGAAATAAATGTGAACTTATTTGCCCAACAAATTCAGCAAATTAACTGGCGATTAGCTGAGCTGTACAAAGGGGCAACCATCGCTCCGCCTAAAGAGCCAGAGCTACTGCCAGTCGCCTTCAAGGAGTTGGGCATCGCCTCGGAAACGCTACAAGTGGCGCTAGAGGAACTACGCCAGCAGAATGAGGAACTTGTAGCCGCACGACAGGCGTTGGAAGCCGAACGCCACCGCTACCAGGATCTGTTCGAGTTAGCACCGCAAGGCTACCTGGTGACGGATGCAGAAGGGACAATCCGAGAAGCCAACCGCGCTGCTGCTAAACTGCTCAACGTGTCGCCAGAGTTTTTAGTGGGCAAACCGTTTGTCATCTTCATTCCTCAAGAAGAACGTCGAATCTTTCGTAACGAACTGACTCGGCTGCATGAGCAGCAACGAGTATATGAGTGGACAGTACGCCTACAGCCCCGTAAAGGTGAGATTTTTGACGCGGGGATAACAGTCGCCACTACTCATAATAATGGGGAAGGCAAAGCAGTCACATTGCGTTGGCTGATTCGCGATATCACTGAGCGCAAGCGGGTAGAGAAGGCGCTAGAAAAAAATAACTACGACCTCAAGCAAGATCGCCCTGTACAGGCTTACTCCAAAGGAGAAATCATTCCCCTCGACCCTCAAAACCTGTGGTTAGTGTGTCGGGGTTTGGTGAAGCTGAGTACGATGAGTGACAATTGTGAAGAGGTGCTGGTAGGGTTAGTCGGTCCTTCGATGCCTTTTGGCTCTTGTTTAACCGCCCTGTCAACCTATCAAGCAACTGCCGTCTCGGACGTGCAGATAGTTAACATTTCCCTCTCAGAGATAACAGCCTCCCCTCATCTTGCCCAGACTATTTTACCGAAAATTAATTTGCGGTTGCGGCAGACAGAATCGCTTTTGGCGATTTCTGGTCAGCGACGATTGCAAGACCGCTTGCAGAATCTATTGTTGCTGCTGAAACAGGAAGTTGGCGAACCTGTGCCGCAGGGAACTCGTTTGAGCGTTCGTCTCACCCATCAAGACCTTGCCAATGCCTGCTGCGTCACCAGAGTGACAATTACCCGATTGTTAGGGAAGTTACAGCAAGAAGGAAAGATTTCCTTTGACTCCAAATACCACATTATCCTCAAAGAGGGGAGCTTCTAGAGTAAGCGGTTAGGGGTGAGTTATCAGTTGTTGGTTGATTAACAAGTGACAGTGGGTAGCTTGAAATCAAGTCTGAAGACTGTCTATGCCAACGGCGTCAGAGAGGGACGCTAAGCTGTGTTCCTGCAATTTTTGCAACAGACCCTCCAGAATGCGGCGTACCATCCAAGGACCTTCATAAATCCAGCCAGTGTAAACCTGGATCAGGCTAGCACCCGCCGCGATTTTCTCCCAGGCATCTTGGGCAGTGAAGATGCCGCCGACGCCGATAATGGGCAGTTGACCTTGCGTTTGCGTGAAGATAAAGCGAATGACTTCGGTAGAACGTTCTCTTAAAGGGGCACCGCTGATGCCACCGGCTTCTTCACTCACGGGTTTACCAGTTGGGGAAAGCATCTGGGTTTTTAGATGATCGCGCCGGATAGTGGTGTTAGTGGCGATGATCCCAGCCAGTTGGTAATTTTTAGCAAGTTCAATCACAGAAGCGATCGCTTCCCACTCCAAATCTGGGGCAATCTTTACCAGTAGAGGTTTTTGTCCTTGATTTTCCTGTTGCAGGGCATCTAGAATCAGACTCAGCTGATCCGAAGACTGGAGACTTCGCAATCCCGGTGTATTGGGTGAGCTAACGTTAACGACAAAGTAATCTCCCAAATCCTTCAAAAGGCGAAAACTACCCAGATAGTCAGCAGCCGCAGCCTCTAGTGACGTTATCTTAGATTTACCTAGATTAATTCCTAGGGGAATGTTGAAGGTTGAAGGTTGAAGGTTGGAATTTTCAGCTTTTAACTTTCCACTCCAGCTTTCCAACCTTTGCGCCATTGCCGCTGCCCCTTGGTTATTAAATCCCATCCGGTTGAGGGCGGCTTTGTCCATCGGCAAGCGAAACAAGCGAGGACGGGGATTTCCTGGTTGCGCGTGTAAGGTTACGGTACCGAGTTCCGCAAAGCCGAAGCCGAGACTAGGCCAAATCCCAGCCGCGACGCCATCCTTATCAAATCCAGCGGCTAGACCCACTGGATTGGGGAACTTTAGCTTCCACAGAGTTTGTTCTAAGCGAGCATCTCTCTTGGCGTAAGATTGCTGTAATTGTGCAACAATCCAGCTTTTGGGGGGATGAGAAGGCAAACCGGCAAGAGCGCTGAACAGATGGAGCGTTTGTTGATGCAGCCATTCTGGATCGGCTTTCAATCCGGAAAATAATGCCGGACGAATTGCGAGTTGATAGATATCCATAATTTAATCATTCGTCGTTAATCATTAGTCATTGGTAAAAAAGAAAACAAAAATAACTAATAATTGACAACCGACTATCCTCAAGTAAGGGCATTCTAGATATTACAAGCTTTGCAAGAGACACCCACGAACAAAGTTCATACCAAAAACATGAAAGTCTCTTTCCCGCACGCCCGACTTCCGAGTTTTAAGACACTCACCGATGAGCAAAGTTTCACAACGAACAAGCTGAAAATCTTTCTTTTTGAGACGCTCTGGTTTGTTCGGGCAATCCGGGAGTAGAGCGCCGCTACGCTAACAGTCCTACTTTCAAGTGAGAAATCTGACAAGCGACAAGCGATCGCAATGAGTCGGGTCGCGGTTGAATAACATGGATCAACACCACACTCCAGACCAAAGTCCAGCGGACTACGAAAACCAACTTGTTGCCTTGGGGCGCGTCCTTCAGACCATGCGGGAAGAGGAGAATGTTGACGTTCTCATCGAAACCACCCTGAATTATCTCGCCTCCGAGTTTGACTATCGCCTGATTTGGATTGGCCTCTACGATCGCTTAGATCACCGTTTATTTGGCAAAGGCGGCGTCACTCCCACCGGCGACACAAAATTTCTTAAAAGTAAGTTTACCCTAAGTCCCGGCGACCTTCTGGAGCAGGTAGTCATCCAGCAGCGCTCCTTAGGCGTCCCGAATCTCAGCGAAGAAGTGCGGGCTGGAGAATGGCGTCGAGCAGCTCAACAATTTGGAATTCAGGGTGCGTTTTTTTATCCTTTGCGCTGCAAAGACCGTTGTTTTGGTGTCGTGCTACTGGGATCGTCCTTGTGGGGTGCCACTCCTCGACCGGGAGAAAAAGCCCAGATGTCAATGCTATTTGGGGGATTAGCTGCTGCCCTGTACCAGATTGAACTTGACTGGCAGCACTCCTCGACCAAGCGCCCCGACCAGCCGCTATTTCAAGTGCTAGACCAGATGGCGCGGATGCCTGCGATGGATCAACGCCTAGAGGCTGTGGTAGCCATGACGCAGCAATTTATTGGACCAACTCGCACCAGCGTCTACTGGTATTCCCCGGAGCGACGCTACTTTTGGCACCGAGTTGGCAACCGCCAGACATCTAGGGGACTCGCTTCCTCAGCCGCCAGTGCTGCTGCTGGTCTTACCGTCCAAGAAGTCAGCGAATTTTATCTAGCTCTGAATGAAAATCGGCTGATTGCCATTGGCGCGGGTAGAAGCCCCCTAAAAGCCGAAGTAACCGGGCGCTTGCTCTCCAGGTTGCGGGCACGCTCCCTTTTGGCTGCGCCGATTCGGGTAAAGCAGGAACTGGTGGGCTTTCTGGCAGTGGAAGGCAATGAAGCTCGCATCTGGGAAGAAGCGGAAAAAAACTACATTCGTGCGGCTGCTCAGTTGATTTCCCTAGGGGCAGGAAGTGAGGAGATAGAAGGAACGCTTGAGCGTACCCAACAGGATGCCCAACTGGTAGCAGAGTGTGCCCGTATCCTCGCCGACAACACAAACGCTGAGAAAGCCTTAGATGAGTGTGCCCAACTGCTCTTGAAGCGGCTGGGGGCAGAACGTTTTTTGGTACTGCAACAACCCAGAAGTGGTCAGGGGTCATGGTTCGGGAATGGGGAACAAGACTCATTGCCCATTCCCCCAGGTTCAACTGAACACTCAAAACAGAAAGCTGAAAATTATTCGGTTGTTTACCAGCGCCAGCCACTGAATAGAAGACCCCTAACAACTTCCCTCAGCGCTGTTACAGGTGCTGACCGGCAGCTAATCGAGGAAAGTCCTGAAGCCGTGGCGATTGAAGATTGGGAACAAGACCCGCGACTGGGTCGCTGGCGGGAAAGCTTGGCGGGTTTAGGCGTGCGATCGCTTTTAGTCTGCCGGATGTCCAGTCGCGACGCCTCTGAGCTTGACCCAGACGCGGAAGAGAAGTTACCCCTTGTTGTTATTGGTCATAACACCCCCCGAACTTGGAACCAAACCGAGCGCCAATTACTAGCCATCGTCAGCCAACAATTAAGTTTGGCAGTCCGCACCTTGGAGATGAGAACCTCCACCCAACTCTCAGAGTCAGCCCAATCCTTCTTCCAGGCTGGCTTAAAGATTCTCTTATCGGCACCGACAGACCCAGCCGGGTTCGATCGGGCTTGGGTGGAATTCCTCTCTGAGATGCTGCAATCTCCTCTAGCGCTCTTGCTCACTTGGGGAGGCACCCGGAAAGATTCTCGGATTGAAAACGCCAAGGTAGCGGCGGCGGTGATGGCAAACTCGCGGTTTGCCCTTCCCCCCGACCTCTCGGTTCCACTCAACGATGCGTTGATTCAGGAAGCTCTAATGACCGAGGGTCTTCTAGAAAAGCGGGGCACGCAAATCCCCGGTAGATCCCGGCAATGGCTGAGTAGCGCCAGTATCGGCTGCTTGCTGGTCATGGCTCTCCCCCAGGATGAAGGCGGAAGGATGAAGGAGGAAACAACTCCCCTTCATCCTTCCGGTGGTCTGGTTGTGCTGGCAGACAGCCCCCAGCGTCAGTGGCCCGAACACTTACTTCCGGTTGTGGAAACCTTGATAGGACAGTTCGCTCGGATTCGCCAGTACACCTTGGAAAACGCCGCTCTCTATGGGCAAGTCAGAAACCTAGAACAGCTGAACTGGTATAAACATCGTTGTATGGCAAGCTTGCATTCCTCTGCCGCCGATCGACTTAACCGCCTGAATCAACTTGTAGGGGGGGGATTATCAGACATCCCCCTGGGAGAACAAACCAATCGTGCAGACAGTTCTGTACCTTCTAAAGGGCATCCTCCAGATAAATCTTTAGCGCGTATGCATTCCTCACAACTCATCCGCGAACTAGGGAATATCCTTGGGGAGTTCGCCCCGCTCGTGGAGGAGGAGCAGTGGCAGCTGAAGCGCCGACTGACAAAGGTGCCGTTAGTGAATGTGTTGAAGCGATCGCTCTGGTTCGTTCAACCTCTCTACCATCAGCGCCAGATTCAAGTATCCATCGGAGGAGTGGGTAGCAACCTTCACGTATATAGCGACCTGCTTAAGCTGGAATGCGTCCTCTCCGAACTGTTAGCGATCGCAGCTCGTAAGGCAACCGCAAACAGCCGGATTCATCTCAAGGCTGAAGTCAAAATTCCCCAAGAGGACAGCGCTTCCCTCGTGGAATTGTTAATGACCGATTCGGAAAGTTTTGATTTGACAACACCCGTAGGAGCGGGTTTCCATCTCGAACCAACCTTGAAGATTTGCCAACGCTTCGTGCGCTCTTTTGGCGGCGATCTCCAGTTTTACCAGATGGAAGGACACCGCTACTTAACTCGGTTGTTACTACCAATGGTCTAATTAAAAATTAAAAATTGAATGCCCAATTTTTAATTTTTAATTCTTTTACACCGCTTGCGGCTGAACCTGCGGCTGGAACTGGAACAACGAATAAACCACATTCCGGCGGATATCCGTCATCATGTCCAGAAACATCTCATACCCTTCCTGCTTGTACTCAATCAGGGGGTCTTTTTGACCGTAGCCGCGCAAGCCTACCGACTCGCGCAAGGCGTCCATCGCTTGTAGGTGTTCCCGCCAGAGGGTATCAATTTGTTGCAAGATAAAGAACCGCTCGGCTTGGCGCATCAAACCAGGCTGAATTTGATCGACGGTCGATTCTTTGAGGTCGTAGGCTTTTCGCACTTCTTCTTGCAAGAAAGTTTTGATTTCCCCAACGCTCATGTCTTCTAGATGGGACGGCTCCAAATCTGCCAACAGATTGACAAATTCCTTCACCTTGGCGACAAGGCTGTTTAAATCCCATTCTTCCGAAGGTAATTCTGGATTGACGTAAGCCTCCACTATGTCATCCATTGTCCGCTCGGCATACTGAATCACCTGTTCTTTCAAATCCAGTCCTTCCAAGACGCGGCGGCGTTCGGCATAGATAGCGCGACGCTGGTTGTTCATCACCTCGTCGTACTCAAATACCTGCTTCCGGATGTCGTAGTAGTAGGTTTCGACTTTTTTCTGCGCCCCTTCCAGACTCCGGGTTAGCATCCCGGATTCAATGGGCATATCCTCCTCTACCCGCAATCGATCCATCAATCCCGCCACGCGATCGCCGCCAAAAATCCGCAACAAGTTGTCTTCCAAACTCAAGAAAAACTTCGTCGAGCCTGGGTCTCCCTGGCGTCCGGCGCGACCCCGCAACTGGTTGTCAATCCGGCGCGACTCGTGGCGTTCTGTGCCGATAACGTGTAAACCCCCCAGCCGGATCACTTCTTCGTGTTCGGCGCTAGTAAACTGTTCGTATTCTTTGTGAATTAAGTTGTAAACCTCCCGCAGCCTTTGGATTACTGCGTCATCCGTGGGTGCTTTTTCTGAGGCAACGGCTAGCTTATCCTCTGCCTCCAACTCTGGCAGGCTCCGCTCTCCATATCGCTGTACGGCAAAATCCACCGCACTTTTCAGTTTTTGTTCCGTATCCTTTGATAACTGGGTCGGGAAAATTTGCGGGCTAACCTTCCAGCTTTTCACCTTCTTACCGGGAGTAAACCCCTGCGCTGGCGCACGTCCTGACGCTCCCGCCACCTGGCTCAAGGCAAAACTATCTTCTTCTTCCGGCTGCACAATCTTGGGCATCAAGTATTCCCGCAGTTTCAGCCGTGCCATATAGTCCGCATTACCACCCAAAATGATGTCGGTTCCGCGACCCGCCATATTCGTCGCAATCGTTACTTTCCCTTTACGACCGGCTTGGGCGACAATTTCCGACTCCCGCTCCACATTTTCCGGTTTGGCATTCAGCAGGTTGTGCGGCACTTCTCGCTCGCTCAACAGAGTTGACAGCAGTTCCGATTTTTCCACGCTGGTTGTTCCCACAAGCACGGGTCGCCCAATTCTGTGCATTTCGGCACACTCTTCAGCGATCGCCCGCCACTTCCCTGCCTCTACCTTATAGACCACATCGGGCATATCCCCCCGTCCGCTGGCTCGATTGGTGGGAATTTGCGTAACTTCCAGTTTGTAGATTTTTTCAAACTCGGCTTCTTCTGTCTTTGCCGTTCCGGTCATCCCGCCTAGCTTTTCATACAGCAAGAAGAAATTTTGATAAGTAATGGTCGCCAGCGTTTGCGTTTCATTCTGAATTTCTACCCGCTCTTTCGCCTCAATGGCTTGGTGGAGTCCGTCACTCCAGCGACGACCGGGCAGTACCCGCCCCGTAAACTCGTCCACAATCACGACTTCCCCATCGCGGACGATATAGTTTACATCTTTTTTAAACAGCTCTTTTGCCTTAATCGCATTAAAGATATAGTGCGCCCAAGGATCGTTGGGGTCGTACAAATCCTTAACTTCCAGCAACTGTTCTGCTCTGGCAAACCCTTCATCCGTCATCAGAACGTTACGAGCTTTTTCATCTACCTCGTAATGTCCTTGCTTATTCCCGTCGCTCTCAACTTCTTTTTCCAGTGCCGAAGCGATCGCTGCCGCCTTCAGGTACTTCTCGGTTGGGCGCTCGACTTGCCCGGAAATAATCAACGGCGTCCGCGCCTCGTCAATCAACACCGAGTCTACTTCGTCGATGATGCAATAGTTCGGTGGACGCTGTACCACATCCGCCATCGAAGTTGCCATGTTGTCGCGCAGGTAATCAAAACCCAATTCGCTGTTCGTGGCGTAAGTAATATCGCAGGCGTAATTTTTCTGGCGTTCGCTTGGCCCCATTCCCGATTGAATCAGTCCGACGCTCAAGCCCAAGAACCGATGCACCTGACCCATCCACTCGGCATCGCGCCTCGCCAGGTAGTCGTTGACTGTGACCACGTGGACTCCCTTACCAGTCAGGGCGTTGAGGTAAGCCGGTAGGGTTGATACCAGGGTTTTTCCTTCCCCAGTTTTCATTTCGGCGATTTGACCTTTGTGCAGAACAATCCCACCGAGCATCTGCACGTCAAAGTGGCGCATTCCCAAAACTCTTCGCCCTGCTTCCCGCACGACTGCAAAAGCTTCTGGGAGCAACTCATCCAACAGTTCTTGGCGTTCCCGCGCTGTCTTAGTTTTCTCCAGTCGCTGTTTAAATTCTGCGGTTTTGCCCGTCAGTTGTTCGTCGGACAGCGCTTGGATTTCTTCCTCCAAGAGGTTGATATCTACAACATAAGGTTGGTATTTTTTGAGCTTGCGTGCGTTGGGGTCGCCCAGTAATTTTTTAAACATAGCAGCAAAAGGAAACTTTAGAAGGATGAAGGATGTTAGCGATTCGCTGTCGCGTATAGCGGTGCTTTCTTCGCAGGATGAAGGATGAAGGATGAACTTAGGAGTCAGAAGTCAGAAGTCAGCGGAGAAGTCCTACTTGATTCATCTTTCTGCCTAGCGGTTTTATGCCTCCAACGACCTTCGGCATTTATCAATCATCGTATCATTTCCACTTAGGCTGAGATGGTACGGGCATCCCGTCTAACTTTAGGGTGAATTTTCCCATTCAGCAGTCAGATCCCGGAAGTTGTATTGATTAGCGCCAGGGTGACAGGTGACGCAACTAGAGAGTTTTACGGGCTGGGGCAGTTCGACGCGAGGATGAAGTGCTTTTAAATAGCGAGATTCTGTAACCCGATAGGGCACGGTTTCTTTTTCTAGTTGGGGACGAGAGTAAGTCCTCACGTAATCCCAAATCAGTAAAAGTGAGGGAGTGATGATGCGCGGCAACTGCGTCCCGTAATGTTGGTGCGTTTCTTGCAGCAGATTTTTCCAGGTTTCCATCGGCAGAACGGCTGGGGGGACGGCAATGTGACAGGTGGAACAGTTATCCACGTAAAGTTGCTGTCCCAATTCGAGGCGACTGATAACCGGATCGACGGTGCCCATTATTTCTGTCGCTGTGTTGGCAGTGGTTGGGGACATTTGGGCAATGGGGACTTTGCTCTGAACGTCCATCGCCATTGCCATTCCCCATCCCAGGATGATGCTCCAGACTAAGAGCAGCAAAAACAAAGTAAAAAGCGATCGCTTGCGGATGCCCTTAGGCGCGGCTTCTCGCCCAGGGAAAGAGCGGGAGCGGGTTTTTGACCGGACAAGCTTTGGCATAACGGATGCTTGGGTAATGGGTAATGGGTCGTGGGTTGTGGTTTGTGAGTTACACCGACTACCTGCTACCTACTACCTACTACCAAAAGACAACTGACAAGGGACAAAAGTCTATGGAATCGGAATCGAGCGCAGCAGACGCTCCACAATCGTCTTAGCACGGCGACCGCCCGATGGAATGAGACGATGGGAAAGGACGTGAGGTGCCAGGAACTTCACATCATCGGGAATAGCATAATCCCGCCCTTCCAAAAAAGCCAGTGCTTGGGTACTTCGCTGCAAGGCAACGGTACCGCGAGGACTGGCACCGAGCGTAATTTCTTCATCTTCCCTCGTCGCCCGCACCAAGTCGAGAATGTACTGTTGCAAAGACGCCTCTACCTTCACGCCGCCACACAGACGCCGTAACTCCAGCACGTCTTCCAGGGAAATACAGGGCTGTAAATCTTCTACCCTAACGCCTTCAGCGAGCCGTTGCAGCATTTGGAGTTCTTCTTGCTCGCTGGGATAGCCCAAAGTTAAGGAAACTGTGAAGCGATCCATTTGGGCTTCTGGCAACGGAAACGTGCCTTGATACTCAATTGGGTTCTGAGTTGCGATCGCAAAAAACGGATTGGGTACGGTGCGAGAAACCCCATCAACGGTGACTTGTCGCTCTTCCATCACTTCTAATAAAGCAGATTGGGTGCGGGGGGTGGCACGGTTAATTTCGTCTGCCAGCAGCACGTTTGCAAACACGGGTCCCGGCAGAAATTCAAACTCGCGTCCGGCGGGATTCCAGATATTCGTGCCGGTGATATCAGTGGGCAAAAGATCCGGAGTACATTGAATGCGTTGAAACTTTCCGTCAATCGAGCGTGCCAGCGATTTAGCCAACAGGGTTTTACCAACGCCAGGGACATCTTCCAACAGGGCGTGACCACCGGAAAGGAGGGCTACTAGCACTAAGCGAATGGCATCTGCTTTGCCGACAACTGTGCGACCCAGATTTTGCGTCAGCTGCTCAATACGTTGTCTCATAGTCGTTATTTTTTCGTCATTCGTCAGTAGTGAATTCGTCCATTGTCCGTCGTCTGTTGCCTGTTGTCTGCGAACAGTAACAATGACTGATGACGACTGAGGATGGATGAATAAGACCGCTTAGCAATTCACGCTTAAAAAGTAAAAAGGCTCTTGCTGCCTCGCAGTCTGCCTGTATTTGTATCTCACCTCACTCTATTGCAGTCCTCAGTCCTCAACCCTCACTCTTTGGCTCCTCACTCTTCGACTCCTCAGTCCTCAGTCCTCAGTCCTAAATAAGGCTCTTGCTGCCTCGCAGTCTACCTGTATTTGCGTCTTAAGCGCGTCCAGGGAAGCAAATTTTTGTTCGGGGCGCAAAAACTGTTCCAAGCTCACAGTTAAGGTCTTTCCATATAAATCTCCGACCCAATCTAACAGGTGAACTTCTACGGTGGAGGTGGTACCGTCTACCGTGGGGCGATTGCCAATATTCATCACGCCGATGCCCTCTATTGGCAAGGAACAACCATCCGCCGCTACTTTGGCTTCCC
The DNA here is from genome assembly GCF_039961925.1 of Trichocoleus sp. DQ-U1. NCBI lineage: Bacteria > Bacillati > Cyanobacteriota > Cyanophyceae > Leptolyngbyales > Trichocoleusaceae > Trichocoleus > Trichocoleus sp. DQ-U1. The sequence continues at coordinate 12,833 of NZ_JAMPKB010000021.1, forward strand.
CATTCCCTGTTTCTGTTTGCCCGGTGGCTTCCGAACCATCCTCGGTTTCGCTATAAACTCTGACACAATAAACGCCCTGTCGGGGTAAAAACTTTTCTGAAGGAAGTTGTAGGTTGGCGGTAGGAAATCCGATGGTTCTGCCTAGTTGTTGTCCTTTCACGACTAATCCAGTGAGAGTGTAAGGACGCCCTAGTAGCCGGTTTGCCTGCTCTAAGTCTCCTTCTTGGAGCGCCTGACGGATGACTGAACTGCTAATCCGTTCGCCCTCACAGGTTTGCAACGGCACCAGGGTGACATTGATGCCATAAGAGTGCGCGATCGCTTTTAAGTCCGCCCCCGTACCCGCTCTTTGGCACCCAAAGCGAAAATCCTCTCCGACACTCACACTTTGCGCTCTGAGTTGTCCCACCAAAATCTTTTCTACAAACTGCTGCGGACTCAAAGCAGCCAGTTCCCTGTCAAAAGGCAACAGCACCAGCTGTTCCACACCCAATGCCTCTAGTTGTCGTACTTTTTCGGGTCGGGGTGTTAGCAGTCCTCGGCGTTGACCTGTAAAAAACTCTCGCGGATGCGGATTAAACGTCACCACTGTAGCGATGGGATATTCGTTGGAACTGAGAATTTTCGTCTCAGGCGACCGTCCCGTGTCCTCACTTTGGCTTTGCCAATGGTATTCTAACCGCCGATGCAGGGACGATGGAGGAAGCGTTGGTACACCCGGAACGTCAGAAGCCTTCAAAATTGGTTTGACGACCTGTTGATGCCCGCGATGCACACCATCAAAGTTTCCCAAGGCAACAGCGGTTGGTTTTAGAGCAGTGTCAGGAGAAGAAGTTACCCACACGCTTTACATTTTTACATAATTTAGTCGTTCGTCATTAGTCATAAAGGATTAGCCAATGACCAATTTAGGCAGAAACGCCCGCTTCTTGGACAGCGATCGCATTTGGCAGATGATTCTGTGGCACTAGCTGAATTGACAAGCCTTCCCGCGCCATTATCGCTTCGGGAAACTCTTGCGCCACCTGTTCGCCAACCCGATCGAGAAAATCATCATTGTGCAGCGGATCGTGGTGGAAAATTACCAGTTTTTTCACATTCGCGGCACGAGCTACTTTCACGGCTTCCTGCCAGGTCGAATGTCCCCAACCTACTTTAGAAGATTTGGGTGAGTCGTATTCCTCATCCGTGTAGGTAGCATCATAAATTAGGACATCTGCATTCCGAGCCAGCCACAAAACTTTTTCATCCATGCGAGTCGGGGAGTGTTCTGTATCGGTCACGTAGGCAGCAGCACAACCCCGCCAGTTGACGCGGTATCCAACAGCTTCCCCAGGATGGTTTAACAGGGCATTTTCGACTGTAATTTCTCCAATTTGTACCTTTTGCCCGATTGGCAAATCGTAGAATTTCAAATCGGCTCCCATGATTTGTAAAGGCACGGGAAAATTTGGGTGGAGCATTTGGTCGCGCAGGCGCTGCTCAATCGTCGAACCGTTCGGAGCAACCGTTCCATGAATATGAAACCGATTCCCCTTAATAAAGGCAGGAACAAAGAAAGGAAACCCTTGAATGTGGTCCCAGTGGGAGTGGGTGAAGAACATATAAGCTTCCACCGGCATTTGAGATAGCAGGGATTGCCCTAATACTCGTAGGCCAGTGCCGCCATCGAAAATCAGGCGTTCACCACCCACTCTCATCTCAACACAAGGCGTATTGCCGCCATACCGGACTGTCTCCGGCCCCGGACAGGCGATACTTCCTCTTACTCCCCAAAAGTGAATTGTGAATAGGTTTTGCATGCTAGACATGGGTGTTGCCTGTAGGATTCCGATCGCGGGTCATCAAAAAGGTTTTACTGATTGTTCATATAGTTTGATGCCAGAAGCCTGCACGAGATTGGGACCGTGCTTGCTTGAGGAAAGTCCAGCCAATCTCAAAAAGCCTTGGTTGCTCAACCAGGCTCAACAATTCAGCGGCTGACGTAGAGAGTGATCCGGCAGAAGACCCTATTCTTCTATTTGAGTATGACTCAAAACTGCTCCCTGGCATAATTACAGATGCCGCTTTTGCAAGCGTTTTTTACGGAAACTTTTTAAGTTACGCTATTGCCTCTGGTAGGACACGCATCCAAACTAGGAGGACGCTAGCTTTTGGATTAATTTAAAAAGCTTAGCAGTTTAGTCGTAAAAACGTCTGGCACTTGTGCAACAGTAATCTGTGATCTAGCTCACCTTCAAAATATAAACAAGTCGCTAGAGGATAAAACTTGCCTTGTGTAGACAGATGAAGTTGCACACCTGGAGAGCAAAATTTCCTAAGAGGAGCAGATTATCTCTCCCTCTCTATATCGATCTTACCAAGTCTGAGTCTAGATTGCCTGCCGCTTAGTTGAGTGAAACTTTTTTAGTAAGAGTTGATTGAGAATCACAACGCTCTCCTGAACTCGTTGCCCACATATAGATTGAGGGGGATTGAGGGCGTTCTTTGGGAATGCAGCTCATCTATATCAGAATCTGAATCAGAGCAAAATATAAAGCCATCAAAAAACCGCTTTTTGTGACGGGCACTCTGGCACTCAGGTGCTTTCATCAGTCACATCCTCCACTTCTGGCGTCACTGATTATCTAGCGTGCGCCTAGAATATCTGGTTCAACAACCTTCGTCAGCTCGGTATACACAGCCATATTAAGCAAGGAAAGATATCTACCCGCTACCAGCCTCTGCCAGGTCTTGTAAACTCTGAATCATTGTATTTATTGCTTGCCTAGTAACGGGGGCACCCAGCTGACTACTACGATTGCCTTTAACAAGATTGCTCAAGTCGGTAGCAAGACAATAGCCCTTCTCCGTTGAGTACACGCTGGAGGGGCAAACAATTATTTGTCCGAACATCAGCCTTGCAGGGAATACCAGCGAGAACCGCTATAACTGCGCTGTCTCATCCCACTTTAGATTTTGGATTTCAGGTTTTGAATGGCACAAGTCCTGACAGCAAAGACTTTCAGCAATTTACTTGTGGCGACATTCAGGTGAAATAGTCTCAAAACTTGCTTGAAGCGTTGTTCATTTTAGCTAAACCGAATCTCTGTATAGCAGTAATACCACTTCAGGGCTTCGCATACTTACCCTTGGGAAGGCTGCTTACCCTCGGTAAATACTCAAAGCAAGCAGGATTGATTTAGCTAGTCGCGAAATCAATCCGTATTGATATCAGTGCCAAAAAGCATTTACTTATGATTTTGGCGCTAAAGTAACCTACCTAAATTTTTCAACTTCGTGTTTCGACTCGGTAAATACTGAAAAAGGCTTTTATAGGATTTGTATTGCTAAAATAAGTGCGTAGTTCTGCTGAAGACGTTACCCCTATAAATGTGGAACACTTAATATTAAAGCTCTATATTTTGCAATAATTGCAAAATTTTAAGCTCTGGAATAGCAGGCTGGGATTACTAACCAGTAAAGCTTTCAAGCCGCAAGCATCAGTTTTAAGCGTAGTGTCTCTTATAGGTAAGTGCCTAGCGAAATGCTCCGACTTCAGCAAAAATTTACTCAAGGATTGAGTTTAAATAAAGATACGAAGAAGTTTTAAAAAATCGATAGACAACTAAAAAAATAGTCTCTACAGTAGAAGTAACAGCAAAGGAAACATAATTGGTTTTCAGAAAAGTCAGGGGAAATCTACAAGTTCAAGGCATTTCATTGATGTTTAAACATCCTGTGATATACAACCTTGCACTGTAGTGCAAAGATCGCAGATTCCATAGCGCAACTTCAGTTCACTCTTAAATTGGTAAAGGTTTTAATTACGATGAAAAGGACAATCCCAACTCTACTTAGTTATTCCTTCGTGGCTGCTGGTGTTGCGATCGCATCTTCTGCATTTTCCCCAGCCCATGCTGCCTCAATGACTTTTAGCTCCAATGACTTTACAGGTGCTAACGCGAAGGTCAACTTTACATTGGATGACGCCATAGCCGGACCAGGCAAAATTCAGTTCACAGTGGCTGTTGACACGAAATTCTCATTTGGGGACATTCGCGGAATCTTCTTCGACATTCTTGATAACTCGCTCCTAAGTGGTCTGAGCGTAGTTGGTCAAAACCAACTAGGTCAAAACCAATTAATAACCACGACTGCCTATAGCACCAGCGACAACCTTAGCACTGTTGGTCAAGCTAATTTGAATGGCGATGGAGGCAATCACTCATTTGAATTTGGCATAGAAATTGGTGACACAGGTTTGAAGGGCGGTAAGGACGACTTTCAAACGGCCGTTTTTACCCTGTCCCATGCCACAACAGCTTTAACCCTCTCTCAGTTTTACGGTCAGGAATTCGGAGTGCGCCTGATGAGCGTAGGAGATACCAATGATGAAAAATCTCGTCAGGAAAGTAGCAAACTAATCGGAACCGCAGGTCCAGCGCCAGCACCTGCTCCAGCACCCGCACCAGCACCCGCACCAGCGCCAGCACCCGCACCAGCACCCGCACCAGCGCCAGCGCCAGCACCCGCACCAGCGCCAGCACCAGCGCCAGCACCCGCACCAGCGCCAGCACCCGCACCAGCACCCGCACCAGCGCCAGCTCCAGCGCCAGCACCAGCGCCAGCACCCGCGCCAGCACCAGCACCCGCTCCAGCGCCAGCACCAGCACCTGCTCCAGCACCAGCACCTGCTCCAGCGCCAGCACCCGCACCTGCTCCAGCACCCGCACCTGCTCCAGCACCCGCACCAGCACCTGCTCCAGCGCCAGCACCGGCACCAGCTCCAACACCAGGTGGCACCACCGGCGTTGATTACAGCAATGGCGGAACGGGAGTTGACTACGGTTCCGGCACCAATCCCAGTACCGGCGGCACTAAGAGTAACCCTAAACCAGTACCCGAACCCAGTACAGTGGGCGCACTCATGCTGACAAGTTTTGCCGCCATGCGGTTTGGCAAAAGACGGAAGACAAGCGCACAGTAGCGTTAAGCGCTAGTTAAGCGACTGTTTTACCTCCCCTAGAGATACATATTTCAAAAAGAGCTTCTCACTTACGATACGGTGAGAAGCTTTTGCTCAGGGTGAATTTACTTCAAGCCAAAAATCTCAATGCGATAGGTATGTGAAAGTAGGAAAACTTATGGAAACATCTGCTCAAGTCAAGGAGATAAAAGTCAAACTGCTTTTAGCAGGGGGGCATCAATACACTGTCTTTCTAAAGTCAGACGCCCCTATGCTAGAAAATCTGTTAAAAACTGTTGTGGCTCGCTCTTATAAGCAAGAAGATGGTTTTTATGGGTTGTTCCAGATTCCGATTGATGAGGGTCGCGCTTCTCTGTGTTTTCCAAGCGAACATCTGGTTGGTGTAGTTACCGAACCCTCAGTTTTTGTCATGCAAGAGGAACTGAAACCTCAACCAACGGATGTTTTAGCGTCTCCCTACGTGCAAATTGACAATTTTCTGACTCAAGAGGAACACAAACAACTACTCGACTATGTGTTTAAAAAAGAGCCAGCCTTTGTACCTACCAGCATTTCAACCGATGCGACTGATTATCGTCGGTCTATGGCTCTCTACTCTTTCCCTGAGTTTTCAGAACGGATAGTCAATCGCCTGCGAGCAATTTTACCGGATATATTTAGTAAATTAGGGATTCCATCATTTCCTGTATCTCAAATTGAGTCACAATTAACCTCTCACAATGATGGGAATTACTACAAAGTTCACAATGATAATGGTAGTCCTGATACTGCTACCAGAGAATTAACCTATGTTTACTACTTTTACCGAGAACCCAAAGCTTTCTCTGGTGGAGAGCTACTAATTTATGACAGCAAGATTGAAAATAACTTTTACGTGAAGGCTGATTCCTTTAAAACAGTTGAGCCTCGTAATAATAGCATTGTGCTTTTTCTCAGTCGTTATATGCATGAAGTATTACCTGTGCAATGTCCCTCAAAAGCCTTCGCAGATAGTCGCTTTACGATTAACGGATGGGTTCGACGTTGATATTTTTGCGCCTTCAGCCAGATTTTTTTCTCTAGCTTCAGCGCTAAGCAATATTAAATGGCTCTTTTTCCCTTAAGGATTGATTTCTGGGAAATTTCCACAAGAAGCTCTCCGCTTTGATTAAGCGGGGAGCTTTTTAGGATGGAGTGGGACTTCCGGTACGGGACGTGCTAACTAAGCGAACTAAGATTTTCAGTCAACTCTACTCGGAAAACAAGATATAGATGGGTTTGACTAGACTAAGATCAAGAAAAATTACTTAATATTTGAGGACAAGATGGCTCCTAAAGTGGAAATTTATACCTGGAGCAGCTGCCCCTTCTGCATCCGTGCCAAGGCTTTGCTCGATAAAAAAGGGGTTGATTATATCGAATACGGCATTGATGGGGATGAGGCGGCACGGGCGGAGATGGCAAAACGCGCAAATGGGCGGCGTTCCGTACCTCAAGTTTTTATCAACGATCGGCATATTGGGGGGTGCGATGATACCTATGCGCTAGAAGCTCAAGGCAAGCTCGATCCACTCCTGCAATCAGCATAGTCATTCGTTATTCGTCCTGAGTCACTGTTTGCGGACAACGGACAGCGAACAACGGGCAGCGAACAACGGGCAGCGAACAGCGGACAATGGACAAAAGACAAAAAGCTGATAGCGAACATGAAACTTGCTTTTATTATTGACCCCATCGAACGCCTAGATCCCGGTCACGATACCAGCGTGGCGCTGATGGAAGCAGCACAAGCGTTGGGACACGAAGTTTGGATTACTCAGGCGAATTTATTGAGTGTGGGGGATGGCAAGGCTTGGGCGTTGCTTGAGCCGGTGCAACTGACGCCGGTGCAACTGGTGGAAGGACGCTGGGTGGCGGAGTCGCGATGGTTTTCTGTCGGCGATCGCGTTTTACAACCGCTGGAAACAATGGACGCGGTTTTCATGCGAACAGATCCGCCAGTGACCGTTCCTTACCTCTACGCTACCTACATTCTGGACTATATCGATCCAGCAAAAACCTTGGTCATCAACGCCCCCAATGGGTTGCGGGCGGCAAATGAGAAGATGTACGCACTCCAGTTTAAGGAGGCGATTCCAGAAACGATTGTCAGTGCGGATAAGCAGGTGATCCGGCAGTTTCTGGAGGCAAAAGGGGCAGCAATCCTGAAGCCGTTGGGAAATAAGGCGGGGGAAGGAATTTTATTTTTAGATCCGAGCGATCGCAACTTTAATTCCCTGATAGAACTCAGTACCCTTCAGGCACGAGTTCCGGTGATGGTGCAAACTTACTTACCCGCCGCTAAAGAGGGAGACAAGCGAATTATCCTGCTCAATGGCGAACCGATTGGAGCCGTGAATCGCATTCCTACAGGGAAAGAATTTCGCGGCAATATGGCAGTCGGGGGGAGAGTCGCTCAGACAGAAATTACCCAACGAGAGCGCGAAATCTGCGCCCAACTGGCTCCTACACTGCGCCAGGATGGTTTAATTTTTGTCGGGATTGATGTGATTGGCGGCTACCTCACGGAAGTGAATGTCACCAGTCCTACTGGCATCCGAGAAATCGATCGACTTGATGGCACCCGTCTCGGCTATCAAGTGATTGAATGGGTGGAAAAGTTTAGATCGGAAAACCCTGCATGACATTCAGCAATTCAGCCCAAGCATCGAACCCGATTGGCGTAGCAGTGGTGGGGACTGGATTTGGTCAGAAAATCCACATCCCCGGATTCCAGGCACACCCGCGTACTCAGGTGGTTGCCGTTTACAATCGGGATTTGAATAAAGCGATCGCTCTCGCTTCTGCCCAGAATATCCCCCACGCTTGCGACACCCTAGAAAAAATCGTCGCTTTGCCAGATGTCGCCGCTGTCAGTATTTCAACGCCACCCTTTTTGCACTATGAAATGGCGAAGACGGTGTTGCAAGCTGGGAAGCATCTATTATTAGAAAAACCCACAGCCCTGTCAGCGACTGAGGCACGTCAGTTGTATCAGTTGGCGAGAGAAAACGGCGCGATCGCTACCCTCGATTTTGAATTTCGCTTTGTCCCCGCATGGCAGCGATTTGCGGAACTTTTAGCAGAAGGGTATGTGGGGCAACAGCGCCTGATCAAGATTGATTGGCTGGTGTCGAGTCGTGCCGATGCCACGCGCCCGTGGAACTGGTATTCTCGGAAAGACCAGGGAGGAGGAGCATTGGGAGCCGTCGGTTCTCACGCTTTTGATTACATTAGCTGGTTGTTTGCACCTGTGCGGCGACTGTGTGCCCAGCTGATTACAGGAATTCCTTCTCGTCCAGACTCGAACACGGGTGAAATGAAGCCGGTGGATGCGGATGATACGTGTATGCTGATGCTGGAACTGGCGGATGGGACGCCTTGCCAACTGTGTATCAGTTCGGTTGTCTATGCATCCCGGACACACGGGATCAAAGTTTATGGCGATCGCGGTACGTTAGTCTTGGGCAGTGAAAATCAGAAAGATTACGTACATGGTTTTCGCCTCTGGGCGGCACCTGCGGGTAAACCGCTCGCTGAGGTAGAAATTCCGCATCGGCTGGCGTTTCCCCAAACCTATACGGATGGGCGTCTGGCACCCTTTATCCGAGTTGTAGACAACTGGGTGCAGGCAATTGACGCCGGGAAAGCGATCGCGCCATCGCTGCGAGAGGGAGTTTATTCCCAGCTGTTAATGGATTTAGCCCATGAATCCCATCAGACGGGTTGCTGGGTGGATGTGCCAAGTTTGGACACTTTCCTGGCCAGTCGCTCATAGCGACAGTCAACGTAGGAGATTAAGCTTCAAATACAGTTAAGTTAACGTTTTGAGGCAACCTATTTGCACCCCCTTCGCCTCCTGAAAAAGGAGATTTTTTTCTCATCGCCCCCAATTTATCAGCGGGTTGGGGGATCTTCTTTCAAATACTGATTTATCTAAACGTATTTAACCCGAACCGGATCGCGTTGCAACTTTGCCATTTGCCTCGCGACTGAGTTAGATTAAAACATCTTTTCAACCGCTTTTCCTCAGGGTGGGCAGCAATGTTACCTGTCGCAGTTTTCGTCTGTCTTGGCTGGATCGTGTCTGTTTGTATACACGAGTTTGGTCATGCGGTAGTTGCTTATTGGGGCGGGGATACCTCAGTTAAAGATAAGGGGTATTTGACCCTGAATCCCCTCAAATATACCGATCCAACTTTGAGTTTGGTTCTGCCCGTCGTCTTTCTTCTCATCGGTGGGATTGCCTTACCGGGTGCCGCAGTTTACATCAATCAAAGCCAATTACGCAATCGTTGGTGGAAAAGTGCTGTCTCCGCAGCGGGTCCCATCGCTAGTGTAATCGTGACTTTATTGCTCACGATTCCCTTTTGGCTGGGTTGGGTGACGCCATTCAGCGAACACTGGATTGGACCAGCTTTAGCATTCCTAATTATTCTACAAATTTCCGTTATTCAGTTCAACTTTCTGCCAATTCCGCCGCTGGATGGTTATGGCATTATCGAGCCGTGGTTGCCGAATCAAACTCAAATTAAACTGAGAAAGCTGAGCAAATATGGAATTATTGCCCTCTTCATTCTGCTCTCATTCGTAAAACCGTTAAATCTGCTTTTTTGGAAATCAGCTTTTACAATTGGGGCACTGCTTGGTGTTCCAATGGAATTGGTATGGAAGGGATACGCATCTTTCAACGCAGATTCTGGCATTTTATTAGTAGCGGCGATTGGTGTTTTTTTACTAATTCGTAGGGTAATGAGTCCGCATCACGCTTGTTACGAAAAAGGTGATAAATTACTCAAATCGCAACAGTACGAAGAAGCGATCGCTTCCTATGACAAAGCCATTAAACTAAAACACAATTTTGGGGAAGCGTGGCACCATCGAGCCTGGGCGTTAGGAAACCTACAACGGTATAAAGAAGCGATCGCTTCCTACGAGCAAGCAATTGTCCTCAAACCAGATAACCCCGCTATCTGGACTGACTGGAGTGGGGCACTCGCTGCATTGCAACGATACGATGAAGCGATCGCCTGTTGTGACAGAGCCATCGAAATCAATCCTCACTACCCTTATGCTTGGTATAACAAAGCTTGCTTCTGTGCCCTACAAGGCAAAGCTTCTTTAGCGCTTGATTCTCTAGAACAGGCAATTAATCTCGATCCCAATACATTTAAAACTTATGCCAAAAATGAATCAAGTTTTTATCAAATTCGGCAACATGAGCGGTTCAAAAAAATGATTGGTGAATTGTAGCTAGTAGGATAATAGCCATTGCCTACCTTGCTGCTAACTAATGAGCCGCTAAAAATGATCTGGCATCCACGGTTCGGGACTGGCAAAGAGCAGCATGGCGGTCGATAAAGAATCGGCATCCCCTTCAATTTTCCCAATCGTTTGTAACTGATGAGCTGTCAGTAACCCTGTGAATAAAGGTGATAAGCCTCGCACATCTAACCGTAATTCACCGCGTCCGCCTCTTGTCACTTCACCGCGTCCGCCGGAAACTGCCAAAACAAATTTTCCATTGTTATCGGGCAATACATTATCTTGAATCTCAAGATGTAATTCGGCTTCTAACCCAATCGGATAGCCGCGCATTGATAGTGCTTTTGGCACATCAACGACTCGCACCAACCATCGTTCTAAATGGGCAATTTTGTAAGTTTGTTCTGTGAGTAAAGACAAAAGCGGGTCTCCTGCCTGACCTTGCCAAATCACCTTGTCTGCGAGAGAACGGTGATCGGCAAAGAAAGTCCACAAACGACGTGCTGCTGCTGGTGTTAATGCCACCATGTCTCTGACTTCAAGGTGATAGCTTGTGTCGCCCCTCTTTTGGCTGAAAATGACGTAACCTTCTGGTTTGTCTTCAAAGCCAATTCGGTAGGCGTAAATCACGTCTTCTGGGGACTCGACAATGCCTTGCCAAATGGCTTGGTGGCGATCCAAGTTGCCACTGGAAGCGATCGCTCGTTGACGGTAGAGTTCGTGAAATTCGTGGTGAGTCGCTTCCACGCGCTGCATCGGCAATGTGCGATCTTTTAGCAAAATCGTATCTGTCGGCACCGTCAAACGACAATAGTTCCCAGCTTGTTCGTAACCCACTTTCCGATAAAGGGCGCTGGTAGAGGCGTAGAGCGTCGATAGGGGAATTCCCTTGGCGTGACACTCCTTAACAATATTCGTCATCAGCGCCGCCGCTACCCCTGTGCCTCGATACTCTGGCGCAATGCCCACGGCGGCAATTCCGGCGATTGGTACGCGAGAAGATCCGAACCACTGACCCATGTGGAGAATGGCTAAGCCCCCAGCCGCCTGTCCTCCTTGGCGGATGACGCGGAAGTTCTCCAAACCAATCCGATTCAAATACATCTGCCAGCTATCTGGCGGTGAATTGAAACACTGGGTTAATATTTGCCCAAGCTGTTTAGCTTCTTCAGGGTTAGAAATCGTGCCGAATTCAAAGTTAGTTGTCATATTAGGCTGCTAATTGCTGATTAATTTTTTACGATCAGCCATCATTATCTGCGTCTGTGAAATCGAAGCGAACCGAAGGTCGTCCTTGGAGGATATCGCATTCTGGATGAACTGCCTGAAACTTCATCCTATTCTCTGCCACGATGGGATTGAACTCACGCGCCACCACCTCCCGATAGGTAGAATCGTGACATCAGGGTTGCATCGCCACCGCCATACCAATGCCTATTTCTCGTGTGCCTGCTAGCGATCGCAGTGAAATAGTCGCCGTGTTTGCTGAGTTCGTAATCGCACCGTGTCCAATAAAAAGCATCAAAACTGTAGCCGTCAGCAGCATTAAAGCTAAGAAAATTTGGCGTTTCATGCTGGAACCACTACAGAGAAAATTTAGGGGCAAATTTATCATAGACTCAACCAAATGTTGCATCTTCTACGTATGAGCTGTTGCCTCAACCCCGATTGTCAGAATCCTCTCAATCCTGATACGACAAAGTTTTGCCGCAGTTGCGGGACAAAACTAATGCCGCTGTTAAGAGGACACTATCGCATTATCCAGCTTATTTCCAATGAGGGAGGATTTGGTAGAACTTATCTGGCAGAAGACATAGATAGGATGAATGAACCCTGCGTTGTCAAGCAATTTAGACCCCAAGTCCAAGGAACTGCGGCACTCAACAAGTCTATTCAACTGTTTAAACAAGAGGCAAAGCGTCTGCAAGAGATGGGACATCATCCGCAGATTCCCACGCTCTATGGCTACTTTGAAGAAGGAAATTATTTATATTTAGTGCAGGAGTTTATCGATGGGCAGGATTTATTGCAGGAGTTGCAACAAGAAGGTGCTTTCAGTGAAAAACAAATTCGAGAGATGTTACTGGATATTTTACCTGTTCTCAAATTCGTTCATGATAAAAATGTAATTCACAGAGATATCAAACCAGAAAATATTATGCGTTGCCGCTTAACAAGGGGAGGAAAGCGGGAGTTAGTACTGATTGATTTTGGTGCAGCTAAGCAGTTAACAGCAATAAAGGCAACTCAACGGGGCACGAAAATTGGTTCGTTCGGATATACTTCTTATGAACAAATGCAGGGAGGTGAAGTTTCCCCAGCAAGCGATTTATTTAGTTTAGGCGTAACTTGTTTCCATTTACTAAGTAATTCTAATCCACATTCATTGTTTCTTGACTACGGCTATGATTGGGTTTGTCAGTGGCGGAAATACCTAAAATATTCAATTAGTAGTAATTTGGGTAATATATTAGATAAGCTATTGCAAAAAAATGTTGATTACCGCTACCATTCGGTAGACGAGGTTATTCATGATTTGATGCATGCCCCGCAAAATTTAACGCCTAGAATATCTGGAGCGCCGCCTGGAATTAATAACCCTTTTAAAATTACGTCTTCAGCGGTTACACTGGTTAGAAACAACTTTAAAAATCAAGTTTTGGCAGGTGGTACCACGTTAATATTATTGGTACTTGGATATAGTTATTTTAAACACGTAAATCTAAATAACTTTTCAATTAGTAATCTAACGTTAAGTCCGAATCAACCAATTTTTAGAAAAAAATTTGCTTTAGCGAACACTTTAAAGGGACATTCAAAGTCGGTTGCTTCTGTCACCATCAGTCCAAATGGAGAGATGCTAGCTAGTGGGAGTTTAGACAACACGATTAAATTGTGGAATCTAAACACGGGGCAGGAAATTTCCACTTTAAAGGCGCATTCAAAGTCAGTGGGTGCTGTTGCCATCAGTCCAGATGGACAAATTCTGGCTAGTGGCAGTTGGGACAACACGATTAGATTGTGGAACCTGAAAAAAGCAGATAAGGTTCGCACGTTAATAGGGCATTCGAGCCAGGTTGTTTCTGTCGCCTTCAGTCCCAATGGAGAAATTTTAGCGAGTAGCAGTTTAGATAATACGATTAAATTATGGGATTTAAAAACAGGTCAGGAAATTCACAATTTAAGTGGGCATTCTAACTGGGTTGTTTCTATTGCTTTTAGCCCAGATGGACAGATGCTAGCGAGTGGCAGTTGGGATAATACGGTTAAATTGTGGAATTTAAATAATGGGCAGGAAATTCGCACGTTGCATGGGCACTCCAACTATGTTAATTCGGTTGCCTTTAGCCCGGATGGACAGATGCTAGCGAGTGGCAGTTGGGATAACACGGCTAAATTGTGGAATTTGAATAATGGGCAGGAAATTCGCACGTTGCATGGGCATTTAAAAGCGGTTTATGCTGTCAGATTCAGCCCAGATATGCAAACCCTTGCCAGTGGTGGTATGGACGATACGATTAAATTGTGGAATCCAAGCACTGGCAGGGAACTCTACACCCTTAAAGGACATTTTAACAACGTTGTTTCCCTGGCTTTCAGCCGCGATGGACGGACGCTGGCGAGTGGAAGTCAGGACTTTAGTATCAAAATTTGGCGAGTGCAGTAGCAATTTAAGATATTCGATTTGGGATTGGTAAGGGTAGCGATCGCGCTTAAGATTTCTGATACCGCATCCCCGGCAATTGGGACACTAATCCCATAAGTTCTAACTGCAAAAGCGCACTAGAGACTAAGTTCGCTGGCTTACCCGTTTGCTGCACAATTAAATCAAAAGCTGTAGGTTCTGAGGAAATTGCTTGCCAAATCTGTTTAAGTTCTGGTTCCAAATCGGGTACAGGAGGCTGATTAAATAAGTCTAGCTGCTGCACTGGATCGAGTTTTGGAATCGCTCCCAGCATCTCTAATAAATGATTTTCATCTAGAAAAGGCGTCGCTCCCTTACTGATTAATTTTAAACAACCAAGGGACTGCCGATCGTCCAACCTTGCAGGCAAAGCATAGACATCTCGACAGAATTCATTGGCATAATCAGCAGTAATTAATGAACCGGATCGCGTAGGCGCTTCCATTACCAGCACCGCACGACTCAAACCGGCGATAATCCGATTGCGAGGGGGAAAGTGTTCGCGCTTCGGTTGGGTGCCAGCAGGATACTCACTCAGCGCTAACCCGCGATCGCATATTTGTTCGTATAGGGACTTGTTGCGCCAAGGATAGACAACATCCACGCCAGTACCAAAAACTGCCAGCGTCCTTCCTCCAGCTTCTATACAAACGCGATGCGCTTCCGTATCAATGCCATCTGCCATGCCGGAAACAATTGTGAAACCGCTTTTCGTCAAAGCAGCGGTAATTTTGCCAGTCCAGCGCTTGCCATACTCGGAGGGTTGGCGCGTTCCGACAATGCCAATCGTTGGCGTAATGCCCTGATTTTCTTGCTGTTGCACTTTGCCGCGATAATACAGCACTGGCGGCGGGGTAGGCGTCTCTAAGAGTAAGCGGGGATAATCAGCATCTGCTGGCGTCCAAAAACAGGGATTTTTTACCAAGTGTTCTTCTAAAAATTGTTGGGGATGCAGGCGCGATCGCTTCTCTATCACCCCCTCAATCGTTTGACGCCCAAACCCCTCCACCTCCCTCAAGGCGGCTGGATTGGCTTTCCAGGCTTCACTGAGCGTGCCAAAATGCTGGTGCAAGCGCCTGAGCAAAATAGGGCCAATTCCAGGGATTTGCGACCATGCTAGCCAGAAGGCACGTTCTTCCATAAGATATAGGGCGTTTAATCGCTTTCCTCAAGCCTTCGCCGAATGCTGTTGTTTGAGATAGACAAATACCGACTTATCACCAATATCCGGTGGAATTTCTTGGACAACCTTACGCAAGGCAAAGATGACAAATAGAATTGCCCAAACTGCCAATAATCCCCGTTCTACTGACACTGGCAATACACCCGTCAGGTGTCCCAACAGCAACATTGGCAGCAAAGGCGTGAGAACTTTAGTTTCCAGACGGTTGAAGCAAAAGGCTTCTTTGAAGTAAATCCCCGTTAATGCCGCAAAGGTGAAGCCAACTCCAAAAAGGGTTATTGGGTGATTGTAGATATATAGGGCAAGAGGTTCGCTACTTTGCAGCGCCAGCACTGTCGCTGATAAAACACCAATTGCCCAAAAAGCTTGAAGGAGTCGGTGTAGCGGTTCTAGGTAAATATGGATGGTAAATAAACTGACGCCCAATGCCAAACAAAAACAAGCGTACAGCGGGGTGAGGAGTGACAATCCCATGTTTGTCTTTAGCACCAGAAAGCTACCTAAAGCAAAGCTTAAAGCCGCTACCATTAAGCCGCTACGGTAAACGATCACTCCAGTGCGATCGCTCTCGGTTATCGTAAATTCGCCAAACTGACCTTGGTAAACTGTCGAATCTGACGCATTTAACTGAGTCATAAAACCTATCCGAAAATTGCTATAGAATATCAGCGATGCGGATGTATAAATCCCGATTAGGAATTGAATTAATCCAGATGAAGAAGCACCTCATCTCCCCAGTCTAGTTGCAGTTGCGACTGAGCATTGCCTCCGTTGACAGCAATTTCGACCCAACCGTGACTGCCAATTAAAGCGATCGCTTCTCCGGTTGGACTGTCGCTGTAAGTCTGGCAACTGGGTAGCCTAAATCCCACAACCACAGACCAGATTTTTCCTTGGACGAAGGTACCTGGAATATTTGTAATTAAGTTGCCAAAGCGATCGATATACTGAATGCAACCCGTGACACCCGCCTCTGTCTGGCTGCATTCAGGGATGGGCAGTTGAACTACGCTGGCTGGATCGATAGCGTCTCCCAGTTGTTCTAGTGGAACGCCGCTGGCAAGATGGGCACCCACGGGAGCAAAAATATCTCGACCGTGAAACGTTGAACTGGGTTCGGTGGTGCGCCAGTAGTCGGGGTTCGTGAGTTCGACGGCGGCAATTTCGGGTAGGGACGGGGAAACCCCAGGACTACTCAGAATGCCACTAAACAGCCCGTTATCTGGTCCCACCAAGAAACCGGCGGCAAATTTAACAGCGATCGCTCTGCGGCTACTCCCCACTCCCGGATCGACGACAGCAATATGCACTGTCCCTTTTGGGAAATAAGGGTAGGCATTCATTAAACAAAATCTTGCGGCTGTAAGATTCTGAGGGGGAATCTCATGAGTGAGATCCACCACCGTCAGCGTCGGGTTGATTTGGGCGATCGCTCCTTTCATCACCCCTACATACACATCGCTTAAGCCAAAATCGCTCGTCAGAGTAACGATCCGGTTGTCATACATCTTTGTTAAGAGGGATTCTTTGTGCCAAGCGCGGGTGCGATGCTGTTGATGCAACCAGAACGCGCGGTGGTTTGAACGTCTTTTTTGAACGTTTTCAGAGTCTAGCTTACCTTCAGCAAGGGCGATCGCTCCCAGACCCTAATTCGTTCCACAGCCTCAACCCTTAACGCTAGCTAACAAACTATGAATATTCTGTAACAAAAACTACCATTTTTTGGGTATTTAGGTTATATTAGATAAGTAGCAGATACCTCAAGTCGCTTAAAAAAAATGTCCATTATGAACGGAAGACGCCAAGATAACCAGAAAAATGCGGCTGCGGCTCACCGCGAAAATATTCAAAAAAGCTTGCAGCATCGTCTAGAAATCGCCAGAGCCAAAGGTGACGAAGCTTTGATTCGCCAGTTGGAAGCAGAAGCCAACTACTTCCACTAAACCTGAATTAAGCGATACTCTCAGTCTCAAATACCGAGCCTTCGGAGTCTGCTGTTTCCGTGCAAGTGTACTGGGGCAAAACCGCCACAAATGCCATGCTATGCACGTTAATTAAATAAAACAAAAGGGGATGCCGTTTACTAGCGGCATCCCCTTTTTGATTAGAGGGTCTATCGATTCAGATCCCCGACTTCTTAGGGAAGTCGGGGATCTCGCGTTCACGAATCATTTAGAATTGCTATACGGTAATGGGTCATTGGAGAAAGGGAGAGAATTCTTCATAGCTTCCCGGTTCCTCCTAGCGACCGCCCACCACGACATTTTTAATTCGCAGATGGGGACCCCCCACACTCACGGGTAGCGGCATTTGTCCGCCTTTCCCGCACCCGCCATTGATATAGATGGAGTCGTTCCCAATCGCCTCAATATCTTTGAGCGTTTGGAAGACATTGCCAGTCAGACTGACATCAGTCACTCTTTCAGCTATCTTGCCATTGCGAATCATATAGCCTTCAGCAGCGGCAAAGGTAAACATCTCGCCGTTGGTTTGTCCGCCAAGCATCCGCACCGCATAGACGCCTTCCTCGATATCCCCAATCATGTCATCGAAGGAGTGTTCCCCCGGTTCAATGCCGGTATTGGTCATCCGCACCAACGGAGGATAAGTCGCGTTAAGTGCCCTAGCGTTGCCGGTGGGAGCTTCGTGTAGCTTGCCAGCAGTTTCGCGGTTATGCAAGCGCTGGGTGAGGATGCCGTCTTTAATTAAATATTTGCGTTGAGCGGGGACGCCTTCATCGTCATACTTGAGAGAACCAGGTAAATCGGGCATCGTGGCATCATCAACCACATTCAGTTGTTTGATGGCTAAGGGTTTGCCTAGAGTAAGCAATTCCTGCATCCGGGGGTTTTCGTAGACAAAATCAGCTTCCGAAAGATGTCCAAAAGCTTCGTGAATGAACACACCCGCGAGATATGGGTCGAGAACGACGGTATATTGTCCGCCTTTGACTGATTTGGCTTCCAATTGACCGACAGCGCGTTTGGCGGCTCCCAGTACCTGGTCTTCAATTCCTTCGAGAATGTTATAGTCTGTGCGGGAATGGACAGATTCAAAGCCTTGGCGGGGGGCAGAACCTTCTTCCCTAGCGATCGCCCCAAATCGACCCGACACATCCAAGCGTTCTTGGGCAATACAGGTGCCGAGAGAATTGGCAAAATAGGTGATGCCGAAGCGATCGCGCAAATTCACCATTGTCGTTTGAATTCGGGGGTCAAAATCTAGCAGCAGTTGGTTATATCCCTCCAATAACCGCCGCTTTTCTGCCAGAGAAACCCCACGTGGATCGCGCCCGATTTCCACCGCCACATAATCTTGAATGGGTTCCACTGGCGCTAGCATCGTCGTTTCTTTTCCGACCAGATGTGCTTGAGAAATCGCTTCTTCAATCCGGTCTTTCAACTCAGCTAAACCATTGAAAGTGACAAAACTCCAGCCGCCCATGTGGCAAGCGCGAATGCCCCCAGCGAGGGTAAAGTTACGATCTACGGCATCCAGCTGATGACCGCGAAAGGAGATAGAGGTAGACTCACTTTGTTCTAAGCGAATTTCTAGATAATCTACCGCTGTGCGATAAGGAGCGATCGCTGCCTGTAACCGATCTTGCATAGAAGTTTCCACTTTTTAATCCTTTTATTTAGCCCCTGATAGGGATTCTAGGCGATTGTTAGGGCAGGCTGCTTAAATCGATTGGCACTGGATTATTGCTTAATTTGTACTAAACCGAAGGTGAAATCAGATTAATTATCGGATTTCTCCCTTCAGTTAAAAATTTGTCTATATTTACCTTTGCAACATCTAGCTCAGCGGATTATGGTTGCAAGGAGAAAACATCTCGCATTTTGAACCCCTAAACCGCCGTATTATGTCCCAAACTCGGCTTTGGCGATACTTAGCCAGCGTCGCCATACTGACTGCCATCTACATTGGTGCAGCAAAACTATCACTGGCGCTTCCGGTGTTGAATAAGTACGTAACGCCGGTTTGGCCTCCGGCGGGGATTACCCAAGGCGTGCTGTTTATCGGGGGGCGAAAGCTTTGGCCTGGAGTCGTGCTAGGTGAATTTTTATTTGCCAAAGTAGTTCTGCACGTACCCCTATCTGTTGCCATTGCTGGCAGCTTGGCTACCACCTTGCAGGCTCTAGTCGGGGTCACGTTGCTTCGTTCGATTCGTTTGCGCCCCTCTCTGGATCGCCTGCGAGATGTTTTCGGTTTTCTCGGCTTGTCTGTGATGCTGTCTACTCTAGTCGCTTCCACTCTGGGTTTGACGACTCTTTGCTGGGCAAATCTTATCCCTTGGAGCGACTATGCGACGACGTGGTGGACGTGGTGGTTAGGGGATGGCATGGCAGTTTTAGTGTTAGTCCCGGCGATCTTGACTTGGAGTGTCCTTCCTCGCTTAGACACAAGACGAGAGCGAATCATCGAGGCGATGCTTTTGCTGACTTTGCTTGCAACCGTCACCCAGTCAGTTTTCTTCGCCAAAACTGCTACAGCGATCGCTCACTATCCCCTTGCCTACTTGCCCTTCCCTTTGGTCGCTTGGGCAGCCCTCCGATTTAATCAGCAAGGCGCTGTACTGGCAACTCTACTTGTCTCCTGCATTGCTATCTGGGGCACCGCCTTGGGGGATGGGCCGTTTGCGGCAGTTGCCATTAATACCGACCAAGCTTTGCAATTTTTACAAGCCTTCATGGGCGTTATCGCAGTCACTGCTTTGGTTTTGGGGGCGGCGGTTGCGGAACGCGCCTCAGCTGAAGCGTCACTACGCACTAGCGAAGCCAGTCTCGCCAACGCCCAACGGATCGCCCATCTCGGTAACTGGGATTTAGACTTGGTTAAACAGCAACTGCGATGGTCGGATGAACTTTATCGCATCTTGGGTTTTTCACCAGCAGAATTTGAGCCAAGTATGGAACGATTGCTGACATCCGTTCACCCAGATGACCGAGAACGGGTCAGAGAATTGATAGACGCCGCATCGTATTTCAAGCAAGCCTTCAGCACTGACTTTAGAGTTGTTTTATCCGATCGTTCTGAGCGCATTGTCCACGGCACTGGCAAAATTATTCAGGAGCAAGGAGGGAAAGCCGCTCGACTCATCGGCACGATTCAAGACGTTACAGAACAAAAAAGAATCGAGCAAGCACTGCTGCAATCGGAAGCTCAATTACTCGAACTTGCCCACAATCTCGATCGGAAAGTAACCGAAAGAACTCTGGAGTTAGAAGAAAAGAATAATGAACTCGCGCGATCGCTCACCTCGCTCAAACTAGCCCAACAACAATTAATTCAAGCTGAAAAAATGTCGAGCTTGGGGCAATTAGTAGCAGGAATTGCTCATGAAATTAATAACCCCATTAACTTTATTACTGGCAATATTAGCCATATTACTGCTTATATTCAAGACCTCCTCGACATCCTGAACCTTTACCAGCAAAATTATCCCACCCTACCCCCGGCGATTCAAGCGTATAGCGAAACGGTTGAACTGGACTTTGTGATTGAGGATTTACCGAATCTTCTAGAGTCCATGAAAACGGGTGCAGAACGTATCCGTCAGATTGTGATATCCTTACGCAGCTTCTCCCGTCTGGATGAAGCCGATATGAAGCCGGTGGATATTCATGAAGGCATCGATAGTACGTTGCTGATTTTACAGCGTCGCCTGAAAGCGCGTCCGGGACATCCAGGCATCGAAGTGGTTAAAAATTACGGTGACTTACCCCTCGTGGAGTGCTATCCGAAACAACTCAATCAGGTGTTTCTCAACCTGCTTAGTAATGCCATTGATGCCTTAGAAGAAAGAATGAAAGAGGAAGAAAAGGTCAAGGATGAAATTACCCTTTCAGGATTTTCACCTCAGCCGTTTGCGATCGCCCTCACCACCCAAATTTTGTCACCCACTCAGGTGCAGATTGAAATTTCCGACAATGGCATCGGCATGACTCCGGAAGTCAAAAACCATATTTTTGAACCATTTTTTACCACCAAACAAGTCGGCAAAGGCACCGGCTTAGGTTTATCGACTTGCTATCAAATTGTGGTAGAAAATCATCAAGGACAACTCATCTGTCTATCGCAGCCAGGATTAGGGGCAACATTCCAGATCGTCATCCCCCTGCGGCAGAGTGGTCATCCCGGAATCAGTAGTTATACTGGTAGCTTCAATGTGAACTAAAACTGCTGATTCAACAATGAGACAGCGCGTATGAAATTTGAGCTGATTCGCTGGACTTCACATATATTGCGGGTTTTGTCCCGTAATCTGGACTGGATGACGTGGAATCTGTTTCTGGCGTTTATCCCTCTGCTGTTGAGTATTTGGCTATTTCGCAGCAGGCAAAAGCGCTCGCCGATCTGGTGGGCGGGAGTCTTAGTTTTTATCGCGTTTTTGCCGAATGCGCCCTATTTGTTGACAGATATCATTCACTTGATTCATGATATTCGCGCTAACTACTCGGTGTGGATGATTACGCTAGTTCTCATCCCCCAGTATTTGTTAGTTATCCTGGCTGGCTTTGAAGCTTACGTTATATCTTTAATTAATCTAGGTTACTATTTACATCGCCACGAACGTAGTAAATACATTCTTTGGATGGAGCTAACTTTGCATGGTCTTAGCGCCATTGGCATTTATTTAGGGCGATTCCTACGCTTCAACAGTTGGGATTTTGTTACTCAACCGGATGCCGTATTTACTAGCGTACTGGATGACTTAGTCGGCAAATGGCCTGTGGTGGTTATGGTTGTCACCTTTGTCATCATTTCTGGCTTGTACTGGCTGATGAAGCAGGTGACTTTGGGGATAATTTTGCGAAGGCGGTTAAAAGCTATCCAGTCGCCATCCAATCACAATCATACGGACTCCCCGACAGCTTAAGCGTTTGTTTCTTTCAAGCTGAGCCGAGAATCAATTAATTTAGATATCAATCTCATCAGCCGCAAATTGACGAACTGCTTTCACCAGATCCGCAGGGGTGCCGATATCCAGGTAGGTTCCATCCGCAAATGTTTCGGCTTCCACCCGCAAGCCGCTGTCAATCGCTGCCTGAACCACATCGCTAATCGGTAACTCTTTCGCCTGTGGCAGTTGCCCAGCTTGGATTGCAGCGAGATACTCGTGCATAAATTGGGTAAATACTGGCGTCCAAACCGCGATCGCCCACATATACTTTAAATCGCTAATCGGCGGTTTTTCGACCACGAAGTGGACTCGTCCTTGGGCATCAAAATCAACCATCCCGGCTTTATGAGGTTGATCGTTCGGAAATAATCCCAAAACCGCATCGGCATTACCAGCCGCAAGCCGTGCCAGCAACCGCACAAAGGCGTCTTCAGGCTGAAAAAGGATGTCGGGAAAGCCCAGTGCTACCACTGCGTCTTGCACGAAGGGATAGGCTTGATCCAAGGTATAAGGAACGCCATAAGGCAACCCCAGCATCAGATAGCCGAGGTTCATGTCTAGCAGGGTGCCGTCCCCAAAATAAGCCGGAATATCCCATTTTCCCGGACGCAGTACGGTGTATGCCTTCTTAATCCCTGCCAACCGCATTTTCTCTAGTAAGTAATGACTCACGACTTTGGGGCGTAAGGTGCCGCTGCCGCTATCTACCGGACGAAATCCAATCGGGTACAGCTCTTTGCTCATCGGTAAGGGGGCGATTCGCGTTGCTTGCCCTCCTGCTGGTAGCAGTCCAATGACTTCCCGCTGGTGAATGCGATCGCTATCAATCATAAAAATGCCGATTGCGGTGGAATGGAACAGGGAAACCCTCAATCTTATTATTCTCCCTGAATCTTTTTGACAGATAAAGACTTGCTGGGATTTTTGCTGGGATTTTGGTCAGGTGTGAGCCAAAGTTCCTATCAAAAGAAAGATGGCATTGCATCTGTCTTAGTCTGAAATGAATTTAGGTTGGGTTTTGCATTTAAGAATTTCCCGCAGCCGCAACCATAATTATTTCCCTAGAAGGGCGGATTTCCTGTATGGCCTTTTCCGCCATATCTTTCTTTAGAGATTGCCAATTTTTGTCGTCCTTTCTGAATATTTTTGAAAGGAGTCCAATCAGATGCCGCTATTGTCTACTGATGAATTAAAAAGTTTGATAGAAAATTCCGCTAGTCCCTGTATCTCGATTTATATGCCGATGGAAAAGGCAGGGCCAGAGATTCGACAAAACCCGATTCGCTTCAAGAATCTCATGCGTGAGGCTGAGAACCGCTTGGAGGAAATGGGGATAGACCCGGATGAGGCGAGGGCATGGCTTGAGCAAGCGAATGGGATTGATAACTCTGAATTTTGGGAAGAAAACAAAGGCGAGGGGATAGCAATTTTTATCTCTCCCGAAATCTTTCGTTACTACCAGCTTCCCGTTGATGTTGAAGAATTGGTAATCGTTAGCGATCGCTTTCATATTAAGCCGCTGTTGCCTATCGTCAACAACGATGGACGGTTCTACATCCTAGCCCTTAGCCAAAAGGATGTCCGGCTGCTTCAGGCAACGCGCACTACGGTCAAAGAGGTGCATATTGAAGACTTGCCAAAAAGCAAGGATGAAGCCCTCCAATATGACGCGACTTCCAAGGACGGTCAGATCCGGATTGCCACATCAAAAGGGGGAACCAACAATACTTTTCAGCAACCCGGTAGTTTCCACGGGCAGGGAAGCCCGGATCAGGATGATATCAAGAAGGATCTCCTGCAATTTTTCCATCAGATTGATGGTGCATTGCACGACTTCTTCCGGAATAAGAAAGGGCCTTTAGTGTTAGCGGGAGTTGAGTATCTTTTCCCGATTTACAAAGAGGCGAATACTTATCAACATTTGGTAGAGCAAGGGATTACTGGAAATCCTGAAATATTCAAGCCAGAAGAATTGCACGAACTCGCTTTACCGATTGTGGAGCCTCTGTTACAAGAGAATATTGAGGGGGTTGTAGAGGTATACAAAGAACTGGCTGGAAACGATACGAGTAAAGTATCCCACGATATCAAAGAAATCATCCAATCTGCTTATTATCACCGGGTTGATTCTTTGTTTGTGGCGGTCGGCGAGCAGCGCTGGGGTCACTTTGACCCTGAAACCATGACCGTAGATTTACACCCTGAACCACAGGCGGACGACGAAGATATGTTGGATTTTGCCGCTACTCATACAATTTTGAACGGTGGTAAAGTCTATGCAGTGGAGCCGGAAAAAGTACCGGATGAGGCTCCGGTAGCAGCAATTTTCCGCTATTAATCAGCGATTGACTGCGATCGATCGTAGGGTTTCAAAATTGCTAAGTTTGTCAACCCCCCCGCTTCCCCAAGGACGGGGGGTTGAATATAAGTTAGGTCACTCAAGAAATCGTTTGGATCGCAATTAGGAGGAAAAATAAAAATTTCCTTTCCCTCTTTTAGTGCATTCTGGTGAAACGCGATCGCTTCTACCAAGGGACAAAACATAATTGGAATCCATCTGCCACTGTAAAAACAGACAACGACGCGGCTCATTGTGTACTCTTCCAGCAGGAGTGGATTTCGCCAAGGTGAAACCACACGAATTCTATGATAGGTATACTCTTTAGTTGTTCACGATTAGAAGCAAAAGCGCAACAGCCTTAAGTAGTATCTATTAACCTTTCTCGGAAGGGAATTATTAGAAAAATCGGTTGGCAGACACCCCTTGAAAGACAACCCTTGAAAATAGGATGACTTAAGACAAAGGGCAAAAAGTGGGTGTGGATTTGAAACCGTCTCTACCAGATTTTTGCCGATCGCTACTTATTGATTCAACTGACGACGGGCGGCTGCTAAGAGAAGGCGTTGTTCGGCACGAGCGATCGCGTTATAGGTTCGCTCAACGGCATCTAGTTCCACAGAAATTGAGGGAATGCCCCACTGCACAAGCCGATCGATCAACTCTGGATATTGAGCCGGTGCTTGACCGCAGATGCAGCAGGGAATTCCTGCCTGTTTTGCCATTTGGATGAGTTGCGCGATCGCTTGCGTGACTGCTGGATGACGCTCATCAAACGCCGCCGCCATCTGCGCTTGGTCTCGGTCAACTCCCAGCAGCAGCTGGGTGAGATCGTTAGTGCCGATCGAGATTCCCTGGACACCCGCTTTCACGTAATCAGGTAGCAAAAATAGAACCGACGGCACTTCAGCGACGATCCAGAGTTGGAATTGAGGCGATTGGCTGAGTCCGGCTTGTTCAACGCGGCGGCGACAGAAGGAAAACTCTTCCACCGTGCGGACAAAAGGCAACAGCAAGCGGAGATTGGTATATCCCGATTGCTGCACCCGTACTAAAGCTGCCAGTTCTACATCGAACAAGGCGGGATTGGAAACATAGCTGAATGTTCCCCTCATCCCCAGCATCGGATTGGCTTCCGGGTGCCCCAAAGAACCACCAACTAAGTATTGAAATTCATGCGATCGCAAATCTAGAGAGCGATAAAATACCGGGCGAGGCGCAAATGCCTCGGCAAACTGGCACAGTTGTTGGGCAAGAATTTCCCTCAACTCGTCTTCACGCTGCTGCTGGAGCCATCGTTGAGGATGTTGTCCCTGCAAAACTTCCAGCAGCATCAGCTCAGAGCGCAATAATCCTACTCCATCCACCGGCATCTGAGCCGCGCGTTTGATACTGCTGGGTTGACTGAGGTTGACCAGCAGTTGAGTTGCGAGGACTGAGGACTGAGGACTGAGGACTGAGGGCTGAGGACTGAGGACTGAGGGCTGAGGGCTGAGGACTGAGGGCTGAGGACTGAGGGCTGAGGACTGAGGGCTGAGGACTGAGGGCTGAGGACTGAGGGCTGAGGGACGAGGAGTGGAAAGTGCAGCGTGAGGAGCCGGGAGTCCAGAGTGCGGGGTGGAAAGTGCAGCGTGAGGAGTGGGGAGTCCAGAGTGCGGGGTGAAGGGTGCAGAGTGTGGGGTGGAGAGAGAGGAGTGCGGAAGAATTTTCTCCCGCTCGCCTGCTTGAGCCTCAACGCGATAAACTGCTCCCTTGTCACCATCTACTAGCACGGCGTCGCCGGTTTGAATCAGCCGGGTGGCACCGACAGCACCAACAACCGCTGGGATGCCTAATTCCCTGGCAATAATGGCAGCGTGACAAGTCATCGCACCCTGTTCGGCAACTACAGCGACAGCCTGTTTTAGCAGTACCAGCCGATCGGGAGTAATGCTTTTGACGACTAAAATTTTCCCATTAACAGGCGAGTTTTCATCTCCATCGGTATCCGGGAAGTGGAGATGATTGGAATCAGTTAATACATGAGCGATCGCAATTGTCCGTCCTGCTGACGCTCCCAGCCCTTCGATCAAAGGCTTTAGGTCTGGTTCTGGCACTGTAGGCACTTTCCCTTCCTGTAGGCGGTGCTGAGTCTGGGGCGAAAAGAAGGATAAAGGAGCGAGCATCAAGGAGGAATGACCGATCTCTACTGAGTGCTGTAAGGATTCCTTAACCGCTCCTACTTTAATTTTGGACTCCTTCAAGCTCATTGCTGAGTGCCCAACGATGACTTGTGTGAGATACAACTGGTTGCCTTCATTTTCTTTTCCTGGAGAGAGCGTCCACTCCAAAGTAAAAGTTGGGCCGAGTTCAGTCCTCAGTTGCTTCGCCAGTTGAATAAGAACATCTAAGTGTTTTTCTTCCAGGGCGTAATAATTTTGTTGCTCTTCGTTGAGCAGATAAGCTTCTAGACAATTATCTACCCTTAATCGAGAAGGGTGGGTGTTTGTGAAATTCTCCGTGCTGTTTGTGTTGGTTTGGGCGTCCCTAAAGTTCTCAAGACGATAAGCACGGGTTTTACTGCCCAGATATCGAGTTTGCACTTCCCCCGTTTCTGGTTGCACCTGATAGAAATCTGGAACCACTTCTCCCAAGACTAGCGCCTTGCCCAGTCCCCAAGTTGACTGAATTTCCCAGCACTCTGGAGTTGCTTGAAGAGTCCCGGAAGCGATCGCATCTAAGACGGGTTGCACTAAAATCGCCAAGTTCAGCTGAGCAGTCTGAATACCCCAACAGTGCCAATAAAACAAACTTCTGGCACGAAACAGCTCTGCCCAAGCCAGCTTCAAACCCATCGCCAAGCTCTCTGGCGTCGCCAGACAAACGTGGGATTCTAAAAGCCCAGACTCTGGTAAAAGCACCCCGGTTGCCTGAACTTTAGACGCCGGATCTAAAGCCAAAGAGGGGCGCAAAATCAGCACCTTCGTTTGCCAATGCGCTTGTGCCGATTCTATCTCCGACATCCAAGACGACGGTAGCGTAGCGGCTGTAATTTCCTGCCGAATCGTTTGAGCAACGCTCTGTAGTTGGCGGGGATTATCTACATCCAGATGTAGCGAAGAATAGGGCAGGTCTAAGCCAAGCGGTGCCGACCATTGAATGCTTTCGAGAAATTGACGGGCTGCGGTTGCCGGAACGACAAAACCGGGCACGACCGGATAGCCACGCTGTATGACTCGGCTCAAGGAAAAAGCTTTGTCGCCTACCAGGGTGCGGTCGAAGGGTTGAATTTGGTCGAGCCAGTGGAGTTTTTCCACTCAGGTGAAAGGGTAAATAGGGAACAATGCATCATAACTTAATTATTTATTCATCATTCCGAATTTGACCCGGCGATTTCCAAAGATTCGCCACGACTGCTACCAACTGGGCGGTTTCCACCGGCTTAGAAAGATGGCGCTGATAGCCAGCGGCAAGAGTTTGCTGCTGGTCTTCCTCAGTGGTGTAGGCGGTCAGCGCGATCGCGGGAATCTTGCCTCCGCGTTCGGCTTCTCGATTCCGCAGTTGGCGAATCAGCCCATAGCCGTCCTCTAACGGCATTCCGATATCGCTAATCACCAGGTCTGGCAACTCTCGATCCAGTGCCTTTATGGCTTCTGGCACTGATGCCACGGCTCTCACACTTGCTCCTGCCTCCTCTAGAGTGGTGACAACGACTTCGCGGATATCGGCATCATCTTCCACTAACAGAAGGCGCAATCCGCTGAGAGCATGAGGATTGAGGGAAGAGGAAGAGGACTGAGGGCTGAGGACTGAGGACTGAGGATTCAGGGAAGAGGACTGAGGGCTGAGGACTGAGGGCTGAGGATTCAGGGAAGAGGAAGGGGATGAGGAGTGAGGATTGAGTGAAGAGGATTGAGGATTCAGGGAAGAGGATTGAGGATTGAGGGAAGGGGAAGGGGAAGAGGAATTTTTTCTTTCTTGATTTGTGTTTTCTACCTCAGTCGGCACTTCGTGCTGGTGCGCTAACAGTCCTGAAGTTTTCAGCCCTACTTGCGTACTCTCTAAAAGAGGTAGGCGCACTGTAAAAGTGGCTCCGAGTCCTTCGCCTGGACTTTGGGCGCTGACGGTGCCGCCATGCATTTCTACAAGATAGCGGACAATCGCGAGTCCTAGCCCTAGACCGCCATGCGATCGCGTGGTTGTACTATCAGCCTGACGGAACAAGTCAAAGACATGGGGCAAAAAGTCAGGAGTAATACCCACTCCGGTGTCGCTGATTTGGATTTGGGCATAGTGAGTCATTGGTAATTGGTAATTGGTAATTGGTAATGGGTGAGATTCTTCCGCATTAGCCATTACCGATGACCTATTCCCAATAACGATTGACATTCGCACCGTCACTTGTCCGCCGTTCGGTGTGAACTTGAGAGCATTCGAGAGCAGATTTGACATTACCTGCTGCAATCGGACGGGATCGCCTTGGACACGTCTGCCAGAGGGGTCTAGCACTGTCTCTACTTGAATTTCCCGTGTCTGAGCTGTTGCCAGTACAGAATTAATTGAAGTTTGAATCACCGGCACTAGGTCAACTGGGAGGAGACTGAGGGGCAAGTTCCCCCGGATCATGCGCGAGACATCCAAAAGCGACTCAATCAGCTGCGTCTGTGCCTTGGCATTGCGCTCGATAGTTTCCAACGCCTGCGCCGTCCGGTTTTCATCAAACTTGCGGCTGCGGAGCAGCTGTGCCCAACCCAGGACGGCGTTGATCGGAGTTCGCAGTTCGTGGGAGACAATCGCCAGGAACTGGTCTTTCATGCGATTGGCTTCTTGAGCTTCGTGGTAAAGTCGCGCATTGTCTACCGCCAAGGCAGCGCGGTGAGCTAGTTCAGAAGCCAAGGAGAGATCCGCCTGATTGTAGTGACGACCCGATTCGGCAGTAATAAAGGCGATCGCTCCCAAGATTCGTCCACGGGCAATTAATGGTAGGCACATATAAGATTTGAAATCTGCCTTGCGGAGGATTTCCAAGTGTTCCGGATCGCGGGCGATCGCGACGAGCAATTCATCGGAAACCTCCGGAGCGAGTTTTGCCTCACCTGTATGCAACACTTTCGCCAAACCACGGGGCACCTTGGGATCGAAGGGATAACGACGCTCTACCTCCCATGCCAGCTCAACCTTTGAGGCGTCTGCATGGGCAACCGCTCGTTGGCGAATCGAGCCATCCGGCTCAACTGTATGAACGGCGCACCAGTCGGCAAGGTGCGGCACCGCCAGATGTACGAGGCGTTCTAACGTAGCTTGATAATCCAGCGAGTCAGCCAGCACGACGCCAGCTTCCGAGAGGAATTGCCGTGACTGTTCCGCGCGTTTGCGATCGTCAATGTCGGTGCAAGTCCCGAACCACTTGACGACCCATTGATGGCGATCGCGTAGCGGCAATGCCCGAACCAGATGCCAGCGGTAAACGCCATCTGAGGCTCTCTTAAAGCGGCATTCCGCTTCGTAAGTCTCACCCGTATCAATAGCATTGTTCCAGCCGTCTACCGATGCCTGCAAATCGTCTGGATGGAGTACAGGCTGCCATCCCCAGCCTTGGGCTTGCTCCAGCGTTGTTCCCGTGTAGTCAAACCAGCGTTGGTTGTAGTAATCCACTGACCCATCTGGCTGTGCCGTCCACACCATCTGTGGAATCGCCTCTGCTAGGGAGAGATAACGCTGCTGCGCCTCTTCAGCTTGGGCACGCGCTTCCTGTTCGCGGACGAGCTGGAGCCGTTCTTTCTCAGATTTTTTGCGGTTGGTGATGTCCTCAATCACATACGCAAATTTCGGATGCAAACTGGAAGCTCCCTCGATGGGACAGACGCTAGCAGACAGCCACTTCTTACCTAAGTCAGTCTCGTGAGGGTATTCAAAGCGGATGGTTGTCTGGGTGCGTTGAGCCAACCGATATTGATGAATCCACAATCGCAGGTATTGCGGCGGGACTCCCAAACTGCTACTCAGTCGATTTTGCATCGCTTCGGGAGTTAGCCCAAAGAACTTTGCTGAGGTGGAGTTATCAGAAATATGCCGGATGTCATCTTCCACCAACTCGACAATCCCCATCATCAAAGAAGCGCTATCGAAGAAGCTGCGAAGGATGGATCTTTCCCATTTGAGTGCTTGAAGTGCTTGGTGCCGTTCGGTGATGTCCTGAACGAGAGCCACGAAGTAATCAATTGAGCCGTCAGTACGGCGTACGCAGCGAGTCGAGATGCTGGCGTGGATCGTTTGACCATCTTTGCGGATAAACCGCTTGTCCATTGAGTAGGCTTCAATTTCGCCTGCTAAAATCCGCTGGAATTGCTCTACATCGGCTGGCAAATCATCGGGATGAGTTAATTGATCCCAAGTCATTTGCGTGAGTTCTTGCCGGGAATAGCCAAAGATGTCGCACAATTTATCGTTGGCGTCTAGCCAACCTTTGTCTGGCGAACTGATGGCGATTCCGACTAAAGGAAGTTCAAAGTAGCTGCGGAAGCGTTGTTCGCTCTTCCGCAGCTCTTGTTCGGCTTGTTGAGCCAGGGCAATTTGTTCTTGAAGTAATTCATTCGCTGTTGCGAGTTCGGCAGTTCTTTCCCGAACCCGAATTTCTAAATTTTGATGGGAAGCCTGCAATTCGCGCTGGCGGGAGGTGAGTTCTTTGGCTAAGGTGGCGAGGTCTATATCCAGAGTTTGTAACTCCTGCTGAAGAATCTCACGGGTGCGTTTCATAGCGATCGCATTGCCCACCCGCGCCCGGAGTTCCTCGATATGAAAGGGCTTCATCAGGTAATCTTGTACGCCTTCTCGTAACATCTGCACCCGTAGCTCGTCGTCTGCTTTCGCCGTCAGCAGAACAATCGGGATCGTATCGAGTTCCTTGATGGCTCTGACTTCCCGCACTAGCTGGTCGCCGTTCATTTGAGGCATCATCATATCGGTGAGGATTAAGTCAGGATGCAGTACGATCGCTTTGTCCAATCCTTCCTGCCCATTCCGGGCACTTATGACCCGATTCTCTGGCGCTAAACTCTCGACGATGAAGCGATTCATTTCCGGATTGTCTTCAACTACCAGCACGAGTGGGGATTGAGAATTAGAAATTTCACCTTGAGGATTTTGCGCGGACTGTTCTGATGGGAAAATTTTTGATGACTGGTAATTTAATCCCGATTCCAAATCGTTGGGTTGATGCCCCAGTTCTGCCATTACAGAAAGGGCAATTTCCTTGTAATTTATGGATGTTTTCGCCTGGGGCGATCGCGTCGAATCGATTTGAAGATTTGTCGAAGTCAGCTTGTCGGAGTCTGTAGCAGCTGGTTGCGCGATCGCAATCGTCTCCCCATCCAGATGAAAATCGCGATTCCCATCGGGTACTAGCAACTCTTCTGCATTGGTACTTAGAACGTCTGAGGGTGCTGCTTGCGGCATCCAGGTCGTGAAAACTGCCCCGCCTTTTGGAGCCTGGTTAACTTCTATGGAGCCGCCGTGCAATTCAACGAACTCCTTGACAATGGCTAGCCCCAGACCAGTACCGCCAAATCCTTGCTGAGTAACGAATTCCTCTTGGCGATACGGCTCAAAAATGACTTCCCGGAGTTCTGGTGGCACGCCTGGGCCAGTATCTTCAATGGTGAGGGTGAAGGATGAAGACGACAGGGAGTCCAGGGCGAAGACTTGCTCCTCTGTGCCTCTGTGCCCCTGCTCCTGAGGACTGACTTCCGCAAGGATGCAGCGGATACTACCCCCCATCGGGGTGAATTTGAAGGCGTTGGAAAGTAGATTGAAGCAGATGCGCTGCCACTTATCTGGATCGACACTCGCCCTAAGAGATGAAGGAGTTTCGACAACGAAGGATATCTGACGGTCTTCTGCAATGGTTTCAAAGTTGGCAGCAATCAGCCGCACCAGCTCAGCCACGTCGCTGAGCGCGTAGTTCACTTCCATTTTGCCTGCCTCCAGCTTGGAGACATCCAGCAAATCGTTGACCCGTTTGAGCAGGGTACGGGCGTTACGATCCACCAATTCTAGGTTTTGACGTTGTTCTGGGTTGGTCAGATTCGGCTCGGAGAGCAGTTTCTCCGTTGGCCCCAAGATCAAGGCAAGTGGTGTCCGCAAGTCGTGGCTAACGTTGGCAAAAAATTGGGTTTTTAATTGGTCAAGTTCCTTAAGTTTTTGGTAAAGCGTCTCTAACTCAACGTTTGCCGTTTCTAGTTGGAGTTTACGATCTTCAGAGGTTTTTGCAGAGGCAATCAGCGTCAGGACTTGAGGAACTAATGGCGGGATTACCAAGGCTGTCGTCACTGAAGCGATCGCTGTAATTAATTTAATCGTTCCAGATAGCCAATAAACGGGCATCCATAGTGTCCACACTTCTATAAAATGCGTGGCACCGCAGGCAATAATGAAAAATCCAAAGGCGATAAATACTGAATGAAAAGGAATATCTCGACGCGCTTTGTGGACTAAATAAACTAGCGTCACTGAAATCGAAACATACGCCAGTCCGATTAACGTATCGGTGGCAACATGAAGTGACACCAACCCTGGTTTCCACAAGTAGCAATGTCCATGTGGGATAAAACCATTCGCTGCAAAAAGATTGTTTAATAATTCCGGCCCTAGCCACAGACCCAGCAAAGTACAAATAGATACTACTAGCCCGTAGCCGAGAGCGGCCCAAGGTATGATATGCATAGATTGCTTTTCCCCTCCTGATACTATTTTGAGGGTTAAATCCCGACTTTGGGGATCGCGCCGCTCTCGTTCTTTCAGCCAATTGAGCAAGCAGTGCGTCTAGCGAATAAGCTTAGCGATCGCTTCTGCTAACAGGGATGGCTCAACTGGCTTAGCGATGTGTCCATCGAAACCCGCAGCGCTCGCTCGCTCGGTATCTGCCGAACTTGCATAGGCGGTGAGTGTGAGTGCTGGCAGCCGCCTCACTCGTTCTGCCGAATGGTTCCTGACTTTGGCAATTAGCGAATAGCCATCCTCCAAGGGCATTCCGATGTCGCTGACAAGGACATCCGGCTGAAACTGTTCGAGTGCTTCTAAGGCATCGAGAACGGATGCCACAGCAAGTATCTTTCCTCCATACTGTTCCAAGGCTGTGGAAAGAAATTCTCGTGCGTCTGCTTCATCATCTACAACCAGTATCCGCACTCCACTCAGAATGTTCAGGACAGGAGGAGTGAGGGAAGAGGAGGGAAGAGGACTGAGGGCTGAGGACTGAGGACTGAGAGAAGAGGAGGGAAGAGGGCTGAGGGCTGAGGGCTGAGGGTTGAGGGTTGAGGAGTAAGAGTAATTTTGGGTTTTCTCATTTGCTTGTTCTAGGTCAATCTGCACTTCCTGCCGCTGCGCTAACAGTCCTGAAGTTTTTAGTCCTACCTGTGTCCTTTCTAAGAGGGGCAACCGCACTGTAAAGGTCGCTCCGAGTCCTTCTCCTGGACTCGTCACCTCAACGGTGCCGCCATGCAGTTCCACCAGTTGGCGGACGATGGCTAACCCTAGCCCCAAACCCGCTTGCGATCGCGTCGTTGTACTATCCGCTTGCCGAAAGCGCTCGAAGACGTAGGGCAGAAAGTCAGGACTGATGCCCAATCCGGTGTCGCTGATTTCAATTTGGGCGTGGTTGGGAATGGGGAATGGGTTCGATGGGTTGCTATTCCCGATTCCCGATGACTCATTCCCCTTGACCGTTGACAACTTTACCGTGACTCGTCCGCCTTCCGGTGTGAACTTAATGGCATTGGAAAGGAGATTCCAGACGATTTGCTGCAAGCGTTCTGCATCACCCATCACAACGCCAATATCAGGAACGAGCATTGATTCTAGAGCGATCGCTTTGGCTTCGCAGGAAGGTAAGACGGTATTGATGGATGACTCAATTACCGATATCAGGTCAACTGGACGAATATTCAGGCGGATTTGCCCGCGAATTAGGCGCGAGACATCTAATAAATCCTCAATCAGTTTTACCTGTGATTTGGCGTTGCGCTCAATCGTCTCTAGCGCCCGTGCGGTGGTGGTTTCATTGAGTTTCCGCGTCCGGAGCATCGTCGCCCAACCCAGCATCGCGTTTAAGGGCGTCCGCAGTTCGTGGGAGACGATTGCCAAAAATTCGTCTTTGATCCGGCTTGCTCTCTCTAATTCTTCTGCCTGTTGCCGCAGAGTCGCTTCTAACTGCTTGGCGCGAGTGATGTCCTCGGCAATGCCAACAATGCGGTAAACCTCTCCCCGATCGTTTTGGATCGGAAAAGCGCGATCGCGTATCCAGCGCTCCTCGCCGTCGGGTCGGGCAATCCGATACTCTTGATCGTACTTTTCGTAGCTCTGCTTTTTCGCCGCAGCGATTACCCGCTCTCGATCTTCTGGATGGATGGAATTCACCCAGGATGAAGGGTCTTCGTAAAGGCTTACGGTCGTGCGACCCCAGATTTTTTCATAGGCGGGACTGACATAGAGTAACTGTTTCGGAGCGTCCGAACGAATCCAGAACACTTCATCGATGTTTTCTGCCAGCTGACGGAACCGCTTTTCACTTTCTTTGAGTGCTTCCTCTGCACGCTTGCGTTGGGTGCGGTCGAGGACAAAAGCAACGCAACTATCGGGAGATTCTTCCAACCGAGCCAACCCGACGAGAACTGGAACGCGGCTGCCATCTTTACGAACGTATTCTTTTTCCCAAGGCGTACACGTGCCGGAGTTCAGCATTTCTTGGTTTTTGTGCCGATCCAAATCGTCGAATTCCTCCGGGGTCATGATATCCCAACGCACTTTGCCCGTTTGCAGCTCTTGGCGGGTGTAGCCAAGCAGATTCAAAAAGGCGTCGTTGGTATCGGTGACATTGCCGTTAAAGTCGGCGAAGACGACCCCGATGATATTGGATTCCACCAGACGCCGAAATCGGGCTTCGCTTTGCCGCTTTGCCTCTTCGGTGCAGTGACGCTCAATGGCGATGCCTGCCAGATTGGTCGATATCTCAACCAGTTTCTGGTCGTGCAAACTAGGCTGTTGCGGCTTGCGGTAATACATCGCAAAAGTGCCTAAGATATCTCCATTCGTGGCAAAAATCGGGACTGACCAACACGCTTGGAATCCATGAGACAAGGGCAAATCTTTGTATTCTGCCCACAGGGAATCGTTGGCAATATCCGACACAACTACTGGTTCGCGCCGATAAACCGCCGTACCGCAACTGCAAGCTACAGCACCGATGGGAATCCCGTCAGGGACTGCTTGAAAGTAGCTGTCTGGAATGCTGGGTGCTGCACCGCGATAGAGTTTTTGCTTTTCTTTGTTCATCAGCAGAATGGAACACAGAGCGTCATCCGACTGTTGTTCGATCAACCGGGCGAGAACATCCAGCACGGAGGGGAGGGCGGCACCTTTGGCAATCATTTCCAAGACCGTGTTTTGCGTCGCTAACAAAGCTTGGTTTGAAGAGCGCTGGGTGATGTCGAAAAAGGTGACAACAGCAGCGACGAGGTTGCCCGCGCGATCGCATACCGGAGAGGAGCTGACGTGCATTGTGCCCCGCGTATCATCCCCCCGCAAAAATTGAATTTCTTCATCAATGACGACTTCGCCGGTGCTGATGGAACGTGCCAAAGGCCATTCCTGCGGCTGATAAGGTCGCCCGTCGGCGTGGAAGCCTTGGTACTCGCGGTACTCCTCAATATCCCTAGATTGCCGAAAAGGATGACGCCAAATCCGATCCACCTGCTCATTGCCGAGGATCAGCTTCCCGGAGGGAGCTTCGGCAACAATCGCGCCGACTGGTAGCTGCCGCAGCACCGCTTCTAGGAGGGCGCGTTCGGTTTCCAATTGCGAATGAGCGCGATCGCATTCGTCTTGAGCAATTCGGCTTTCGCTGATGTCTAAAGTACAGCCAACCACGCGCACTGCACGCCCATCAGCATCTCGCACGATTAGCCCTCTATCCCAAACATATAGATACCGATCGTTTTTGTGGCGAATCCGATATTCAACGGTAAAACTACTACTGGCGGCGATCTTGCTGTTTATTTCCTCGTGTACCCGCTGTCGGTCATCCGGATGAATCCGCTCCATCCACCACTGAACAGTTGTTTGGGCTTCTTCAATTTGATAGCCTAGAACCTCACTCAGCCCTTGTGTCCTTTCTATCGTGTTCTGAGTCAGATCCAATTCGTAGATAATCCCATTAATTGCCGCAGCCGCCAGCTCAAAGCGCTCGTTTGCCCTCCTCAGCTTTTCCTCGACCTGTTTGCGTTCGCCCAGTTGCTGATTCAGAATGTCGTTAGTCGCCTCTAGCCTCAAAGCTTGTTCTGCGCGGCGCTTTAGAAACCCGACCATCAACACCAGAGCTGGTGTGGTGAAGGCTAGTACGAGCAAGTGACGGGCATTTTCGTCTGTGTACTCAAACAAATGTCCGGGGTTGGAAAAGAAGCCAAGGGCATACACCAGCGAAATCGCTGCGCTAATCAACCCAGCCCAAAAACTGCCGCTGAAGGTAGCATAAACAACCGTGGTGAGGGAAATCGGGCCTGGGTTGGGGATGGCAAATTTTGTCTGAGACAGCACCTCAATGGCGACAAGCGTCACCACTGTTAGGATGGGGCCAATGACCTGCGACCCGAAGCTCGTGTTCGACGACTTTTTTCTGACATGATTAGAGTCAGCCATTATTCTGGAACTTCAGCTAATTTTTTGGTGTAATTCGGTGTGAAAGTTTAAAAAAACTCTGATTCTTAAAGTTAAATTCATTAATTTTGTAAAAAATTAAGCTAGACGTTACTTGCGCGATCGCTTACAAACCTACTTGTATTTTAAAGAAATCTTCCCCAAGGATGAGGTATTGACGATGGGGCATTGGAGCCAGACTGTAAAAGGTTTGCTAAATCTATTTCTGAAGTCCAACTGCCCACTCTGCCAGCGCCCGACTTCTCAAGAATTTTGCGAAGACTGTCAGCGGCAACTGCAACGCTGTCAGATGTCCAATCCTAACCAATTTTGGCAAGGGCAACTACCCGTGTTTGCTTGGGGCGGATATGGAGGGGCAATGAAGAGAGCGATCGCTGCCCTAAAATATGAAAACCATCCCCAACTGGCTCGTCCGTTGGGTCATTGGCTTGCTCAAGCATGGCTGAATTCTCCGGTATCCGCTCAGCTCAAATTAACCGTAGTGCCCATCCCCATGCACCCCTCCAAAGTGAGTCAGCGAGGCTACAATCAGGCAGATTTACTGGCTCAAAGCTTTTGCGATTATACCGGCTACCCCATGCGATCGCTGGGTTTGGAACGGGTACGGGCGACAGAGGCTCAGTTTAGCTTATCTGGCACCGAGCGAGAAAAAAACTTAGCTGGCGCTTTCTCCCTTGGAAAAGAATTTCTTCGTAGCCGTCCATCTACGCCAGTCCTGTTATTAGATGACATTTACACCACGGGAGCAACCGCTCAATCTGCGGCTCAAACACTCGCACAACATGGCATCCGAGTATATGGTTTAGTTGCAGTCGCGACTCCTAAAAGGGTGAAGGATGATGGTTGATACGAACCAATTAGCAATTACTAATGACACCCGGTGTGCAACTTTCTGTATTTTCGCCCAATCAATAGGGGTTAAGAAAAAGTGGCGCAGGGCGTAATGCACGAAATTTAATTTTTCCAAATCACTAACACCACGCCGCTGATAATCAGACCCAAACCCACCACGCGGCTCAAAGGAATCGCTTCTCGGAAAATAAAATAACCCAGCAGCACAGAGAATACATAAGTCAGACTTACCGCAGGGCCAGCGATGCTGAGATTCACCCGCGTCAGTAGCAAAATATAAACAAAAGCCCCTAAACCATAGCAAGCCAGACCCGCTAGAAGTTCTGGTGTACCGAGAATGCTGAAAAGATGACCGATCCAATTAGCTGCATTGACTCTGCCTAACTTCAAAGCTCCAGCTTTGAGCAAAAATTGCCCTGCAACGCTCGCTAGGATCGAAATCAGGAATAATCCAAATTCTGGTGAATTCACA
Source organism: Trichocoleus sp. DQ-U1 (assembly GCF_039961925.1). Taxonomy (NCBI): domain Bacteria; kingdom Bacillati; phylum Cyanobacteriota; class Cyanophyceae; order Leptolyngbyales; family Trichocoleusaceae; genus Trichocoleus; species Trichocoleus sp. DQ-U1. Next base: position 51,209 of record NZ_JAMPKB010000021.1, read on the forward strand.
GAAATATCAATAAAGTGAGGAGATCCGTCTCTAAGTTTACAGCCATCCGAGGCTGAGCCAGAGCTAGAATCGACTCAAAGGGATCGCAACGTAAATTCAAGCAAATCAGAGTGTTATGACGAGCGTACTTCAGTCTCCCTATACCAGCGAGCAAATGGCGGTTTGGATACGCGGCTTGCTAATGGTTGCTTGGGCAGACGGCAATTTTGACGCCGAAGAACAGAAATTAATTTCATCGCTGACTCAGAACCAAGTAGCGCCCACAATGGATTTGGGATCGCTCGAACCGATTACTGCCGATGAATTAGCAGCGGCTTTTAGGCAAGATGCCAGAAGCGCAGAAGATTTCCTGCGTACCGCTGTGATGGTGGCAGTCGCAGATGGCGTTTATTCCTCCAGCGAGGATGAATTGCTATTCCAGTTTTGTGAGGCATTAGGACAGCAGCCGAAAGCGCTTTCATTGCTGCGGCAAACGCTGATTCCTACCTCAGAAAGCGAGATTTCCGCTGACTCGGACAAAGGAGCAGCGGCTCGGATTCGGCAGCGGGATGTGCTGCGCCCAGTACGGGTATGGCTAGATGGGCTAGAAATTCACGATCCGCGATTGGCGAGATTCTTGTGCAAAATGATTCCTGCCCAGTGCCCGTTTGAGCGCGATGTCAAGCTATTTGGTCACAAAATTGTCCACATTCCACCGCTGTGTAAGCTCAATCCCATCTACGAACAGTTAGTAGGTTTGCGCTTCCGCGCTTTATCCTATTTGGCGGATGATTGTGGTGAAGATGTGTCACCGTATTGTTAGTGGAAGACTGGCTAATGGCTAATGGTTCATGATTCATGGTTCATGGTTCATGGCATCCCGGAGCAAACGATCAATCAGTAACAATTAGCAATTAGCAAAGGAAATTTATGCAATTTATCGATCAGGTAGAAGTTGAAGTGGAGGCGGGGAAAGGCGGCGATGGAATTGTCGCTTTCCGACGGGAAAAATATGTGCCAGCTGGGGGGCCATCCGGGGGGAATGGCGGTCGCGGTGGTTCGCTGATTCTAGAGGTGGTTGAGAATTTGCAAACCTTGCTGGACTTCAAGTATACCCATCGTTTCAAGGCTGAAGACGGTTCGCGCGGAGGGCCAAATAATCGCACGGGTGCCGCGGGACGCGATCGCGTGATTCATGTTCCCCGTGGCACGATGGTTTATGATGCCGAAACGGATGAGTTGCTGAGCGATTTGGTTGAGACCGGGCAAACTTTTTGTGTGGCGAAGGGTGGCAAGGGAGGTTTGGGAAATCAGCACTTCCTGAGCAACCGCAATCGAGCGCCGGATTATGCTTTAGACGGGTTGCCAGGTGAAAAACGGCAGCTGCGTTTAGAACTGAAGCTCTTAGCTGAGGTGGGGATTATTGGTTTACCCAATGCCGGTAAGTCTACGCTGATTTCGGCGATTTCAGCGGCACGACCGAAGGTAGCAGATTATCCTTTTACAACCTTGGTGCCGAATTTGGGGGTAGTACGCAAACCCAGCGGTGACGGCACCGTATTTGCTGATATTCCAGGTTTAATTGAGGGTGCCCATATGGGTGCCGGGTTGGGACACGACTTTTTGCGTCATATCGAGCGTACCCGATTACTGCTGCACTTGATTGATGGGACTAGCGAAGATCCCATTGTTGCGTATCAAACGATACAGCAGGAGTTGCACTCTTACGGTCGGGGGCTAGCAAATCGTCCGCAGATTGTGGCGCTGAACAAGGTGGATGCAATCGATCCCGATCGTGATGTGGAAGCGATCGCGCAACAGCTTCGTCAGTTAAGTCATGCACCCGTATTCCTGATTTCAGGGGTTGCTGGCATTGGGCTAGATCAAATGTTGCACGAAGTTTGGCAGACCCTCGCTCAACTGGATGAACTAGCCACCATTAATCATTAATAACTAAAAATTAAAAATGTAAGAATTTATCTTTCATTTTTAATTTTTACTTGTGACTTTTGCTGGGGATTAGTCCTAATAACGCTTACAAATTACTGAATTCTTAGCTTCGTTTGAGGTTAGAAACCTAACCAGTGTGAGTTTTTTCTCAAAACAAGCTAACAATTTTCAGTAATTAATCTCATCCTCCGCTTACTTGAGAAATACAAATTATTTCGTTGCGACTACAGCAAGATTCCAGGCAAAACGCTTCATTAAAGGAATCTTTTTTAAAACGCCATCCATCTTTTCTAACCGTTGATAATTGGGTGCCAATCTTTCATGTTCAATAATAATTTTTTTCCAGTAACGCTCTTTATTTGGATCGATTTTTTCAATCAAATAGAAGCGTAGAAAAATCCACAGCGTTGCCAACCAAAACGTATCGTAAGACGTTTCTGAAAACTGGGATTTTACAAAATTGACAATATTAATATCCAGCGGCGTTTCATCTTCAGTCCGCACTTTCGTCGCAATCCGGCGGTACACATTAATGACTGGATTGTGTTTCAGAGGGTCCCAAAAACAAGCTTTTCCACCAGGTTTAAGAACCCGGTGCATTTCCCGAATTGCGAGTTTCGGATTGGGTAAATGGTGCAACAAATTCGAGGCGTAGACGATATCGAAACTATTATCGGGGCAATCGAGCGCGATCGCATTCATGGTTCGCCCCTCAATCTCGACGCCGTTTTTCTCTGCCAGTTGTAGGGCGACTTCCACCATGCCGGGAGAGTAGTCAGATGCCACGCACAGCGCCCCTTTTTTGGCAAAGTAAACGCTATTTTCCCCAGCACCACACCCTAAATCGAGAAGCTTTTTGCCTCTGATATCTCCCAGTCGTCTGAGGATGAAACGATTTTCAGGGGAAGTACAAGCTTCAAAATAATCTTTGACTTTAATTCCCTCTACATCAATGGTAGATGCCCATTGATCGTGGAATTTTTTCTCTTTGTCAAAAATATCTTCTTTCATGCTGGGTATTCAGAATTAAATAAAAAGGTACGCAAAGGATTTTCTCACTTTGCGTACCTCTATGGCTGTTTGCGGTTTATACTTTTTGGGAGATTACTGCCGATCGCGTCTCTTCTTTTTCCAAGGCAACATACAAGCGATTCAGGGCGTTGACATAGGCTTGGGCGGAGGCGACGATGATATCGGTGTTGGCAGCATGACCGGAGAATACTCGATCTTGGTGCCGTAGGCGAATCGTAACTTCTCCGATGGCGTCAATTCCAGCCGTTACCGATTGAACGGAAAATTCAATCAGTTGGTTGGGGACGTTGACGACGCGGTTGATTGCTTTATAAACGGCATCTACGGGTCCCGTCCCGATGGCGGCGTCGGTGAGTTCTTCGCCTGCGGGAGTGCGAAGTGTGACGGTTGCGGTGGGCTGAGAGTTGCTGCCGCAAGAGACTTGCACCAATTCTAAGCGGAAAATTTCCGGGGCTTGTTGGATTTCATCGTTGGCGATCGCTTCCAAATCCCAATCGGTGATTTCTTTCTTTTTATCCGCTAAGTCTTTAAACTTCAGAAAGGCTTTATTTAACTCACTTTCTGATAGTTCAAATCCCAATTCTTTCAGTCGAGCGCTGAAGGCATGGCGACCGGAATGTTTGCCCAGTACAATCTGATTATCGGTTAAACCGATAGATTGGGCATCCATGATTTCGTAGGTGAGCTTGTTTTTCAGCACCCCATCTTGGTGAATGCCAGACTCGTGTGCAAAAGCATTTGCGCCCACGATTGCTTTATTCGGCTGCACCAACATCCCTGTTAAGTTGGAAACTAACCGAGATGTTTTGTAAATCTGCTTTGTGTCAATATTCGTGAGGGGTTCTTCTGACTCCTCTGGGCGTCCTAAAAATGGATTGTAATACTGACGCCGGACATGGAGTGCCATCACCAATTCTTCCAGCGACGCATTTCCCGCTCTTTCGCCAATGCCGTTAATGGTGCATTCTAGCTGTCGTGCGCCATTCTTCACAGCTTCCAAGAAGTTCGCCACCGCCAAGCCTAAGTCATTATGACCGTGTACGGAAATAATTGCTTGGTCAATATTCGGCACATTCTCTTTAATTCCCTTAATTAAGTCACCAAACTCGCTGGGAGTCATGTAACCAACGGTATCGGGAATATTGACAGTTTTGGCACCCGCCGCAATTGTCCGCTCTAGCACTTGGTAGAGGAACTCTGGATCGGAGCGAGCGGCATCCATTGGGGAGAATTCTACATCGTCCATGAAGGATTTAGCGTAGGCGACCATTTCTTCTGCGATCGCTAACACTTCAGCCCTTGTCTTTCTTAGCTGATATTCTAAGTGAATATCAGATGTCGAAATAAAGGTGTGAATCCTACCTTTTACCGCCGGTTTTAGCGCTTCTGCCGCGGCTTCAATATCTGCTTTGATCGCTCTTGCCAAACTACAGATAACCGGACCATCTTCTGTCCCGACTGTCTTGGCAATTTTCTGAACTGCCTCGAAATCTCCTGGGCTAGCATAAGCGAACCCCGCTTCAATCACATCCACGCCCAAACGAGCCAATTGTCGCGCGATACTCAGCTTTTCGTCTACATTCAGAGTTGCGCCGGGGCACTGTTCCCCATCTCGAAGGGTCGTATCGAAAATAATAATCCGGTCTTGGCTAGGTTCAACGTTCATAGGTCAAAAAAACACATCCTTCAAGTTTGATTCATTCGCCGTTAGTCATTAGTTCTTGCTAATTAGTTATAGCCAAAAAAACTAAGGTTTGAAGACTAATATTCAGTTTTTTCAATAAATTCCCGAATTTCATTCAGGTCTATGTAGCGGTCTGTAGCGTTTCTTAGCTCTCTCGCTATCATTCCTTCTGTGGAAACTACTGTAATATGCGTATTTTTAGAACGTAACAGTTCGATGGCTCTTTCAAAATCGCCATCTCCACTGAATAAAACTACTCGATCGTACTGTTCTACTGTATTAAACATATCAACAACAATTTCAATATCTAAGTTCGCCTTTTGCGAATAGCGACCGGAAGTGTCATCGTAATATTCTTTAAGAATTTTTGTACGGACGGTGTATCCCAAACTAATTAGTGCGTCTCGAAATCCTCGCTGATCCTGCGGATCTTTTAGCCCGGTGTACCAGAAGGCGTTGATGAGATTTGTATCGGGCTGTTCCTTTCTAAAGTATTCCAATACTCGCCTAGGATCGAAAAACCAACCATTTTTTTGTTGAGCGTAGAACATATTGTTCCCGTCTACAAAAATAGAAAGACGGTTCATTAAGAAAGCCATAGAAACTAAAACCTAAAATTTGTAGAAAAGAATTTTAGTGGAATGATTTATTCTAGCAATTTGTTACGAATAATTATTCATAAGTACTTTAGTGCAATCCCTATTCTTTTTTATCTTTCCGGATCTCCCCAAAACCTGCTGGCATTCAGGAGGTTTTTCGGGCAAAATCGGCGATTAAAGTCGAAAAAGGGGAACAGCACCGATAAAGTCAAACATAACTTCTTCTTTAAACTCTACCTTAGTTGAGGACTCTATTACTGTCCTAGTGGACACTATCGTATAGTTAGGGCAAGTACTTAAGCACTGCCTTTATAGTATTTACAGGTAAGAACACCAATCACTCCAACTACCAGCATATAGCTTGCCCGTATGAACTCCCGCTATTTCTAAAGACAACAGATTTACGCAGGCGGTAACGCCAGAACCACAGTAGACTAAAACCTCCTCAGCTTGCTCTAAGCCTACCCATCGTGCGCGTTGTTCCGTCATCGGTCGTAGGTAAGATTGACTACTCGATACTTCCTGCCAAGGATAGTTTACGGCTCCGGGGATATGACCGGCAATTGGGTCAATGGGTTCTTGTTCGCCAGAAAAGCGATCGCCTTCCCGCGAATCTACCAGTACCACTCCTGGCAAGTCTTTTCTGGCTTTGACGGTTTCAATATCTACTACCCAGTCTTGTCGCACCTGAGGCACAAACTTGCCTATTTGAGGCGTTGGAAGAACATCTGTAACCGGATATTCCGCTGCCTGCCATCCGGAAAAGCCGCCATCTAACAAAGCCACGCGATCGTGCCCTAGGTAACGCAGCAGCCACCAGAGACGTGCAGCAAAGGCGAATCGGGAATCATCGTAGGCAACAACCAAGGTTTCCTGAAAATTTACCCCAATGGCTGCTAACTTCTTGGCTAATTCATCGGGATTGGGCAATGGATGCCTTCCCCCGTGCTGTCCGACGGGTGCAGAAAGGTCTTTGTTGAGATCCAGATAGTAGGCACCGGGAATGTGACTGGTGAGATACTGCTGGTGTCCCAATTCCGGATTGGCAAGGGAAAAGCGACAGTCCACGACGATAACTTGCGAAAGCTCCGGAGCCGCTGCGCTAAGGCTCAGGTGTTCAAAAAGCCACTGGGCGGAAACGACAAAAGGGGTATCGGTCATTGACTTGACTCTTTGCAATCAAAACAGTGTACAAGTCTTCAGGGAGCGATCGCATCTGTGTTGCCACTGCAATAGTGGAGAAGCGATCGCGTTTTTGTTTGAAATTCAATTTTAAGTATCCATGTGACTCACTTACAATTTATAGAGTTAGCTGAGTGTTAGAACCAATAAAATAGATAGCAAGACACGAAATTATCGCTAAGCTGGAAAAGTTACATTTTGACCAAAACTAAACCAGTTTCACCTAATAAACTGCAACCCGTTGGTAATGCATTTAATCAGCGGTATGATAAACTTTTGATTTGCTTATTAGAAAGATTTCACGAGCGGTTTTCAAGAATAAATGACCGAAAATTTCTCACTTTAGAGCTTCCATAGAGCAGCATCTTGGTAATCAGGGCTTCATGTTATCTCGTATTAAAGAGGCTGAAGTGATTGATGCATTATGTAAAAAGTGGGTTCAGGAGTGGGCAAGCGTAGCCGAAGTCGTGCAGTTTGCCTAAGAGTCACTCGTCATCTGGAAAAATTAAATTTAGTTTCAACTGAGCTTAAGCAGTTTTTGCAGTGCTTTATTAACCTGCCTTCCTCTCTAAAAAATGCAAGACATGGGCATCTTCACACCTCAACTCACCGCTGATGGCTCATTCACCTTCTTTTCAGAAGAGTTTGGCGAAACTTTTCATAGTCAGCAGGGTGCGAAGAAGGAAGCCGAACTTAAGTTTGTCGAACCCACTCAACTCAGGCAAAAAGCGCATCAACCAACATTACATTTGTTGGATATTTGTTATGGTCTGGGCTATAACACCGCAGCGGCTTTGGAAACGATTTGGCAAGTGAATCCAAATTGCCGAGTGGAGTGGGTGGGGCTGGAATTAGATGCATCGGTACCAAAAGCAGCGATCGCGCATCATCTACTGAACCACTGGAACCCAGATCACGCCCAAATTTTCCACCAGCTAGCCACTTCTGGCAAAGTTCAGACCGAACGCCTGAATGCTCAGCTAATCGTGGGAGATGCCAGAGCCACAATTCAGCAGATATACCACTCAAACTTCCGGGCAGATGCGATTTTTCTCGATCCTTTTTCACCCCCCCGATGTCCGCAATTGTGGACGGTGGAATTCTTAAGCTGGGTTGCCAAGTGCTTAAAACCCGATGGGAGGCTTGCTACTTATTCTTGTGCGGCGGCGGTGCGGGCTGCTTTAATCGCCGCTGGGTTACAAATTGGTGCGACATTCCCGGTGGGAAGGCGATCGCCTGGAACGGTCGCTAGTTTTACAAACCTAGATATAGCGGCGCTTTCAGTACAAGAACAAGAGCATTTGCACACCAAAGCTGCCATTCCCTACCGCGACCCTCATCTGTGCGAACCCGCTGATGCGATTTTGCAGCGTCGTCAAATCGATCAACAAGCTAGCGCTTTAGAGCCAACCTCTCATTGGAAAAAGCGTTGGTTATTTCAATCCCAGCTCAGAATTCAATAGCTCTACAAGCGAGTGCTTTAGAACAAACCTCTGCTTGCAAACACTGCGGGTTATTACAGTCCCCGATCGGGATTGAATGCGATCGCCGCAATGGTCTAGGTCTCAAACGGCGGTGTATAATCGTAGCATTCTTTGCAATCGCTCAAGTGAAAGATTATTAACTTTTAAGAACTGCCTGACCGAACCCGGACAGATAAAGAATCTCCGAATTTTGTAGGTTATCAGAAGATTAAATCGATGCCTGATGCCAGAAGACGGAAGCTGCAATCAAGATGTCTGCTAAGTGCTGTTAATATCCGTGAAAAACCCGATTCCACGGTTAAGCTATTCGCTCATACTAAAAACAAATTTATGTTATAAATCATGCTCAATTTATCAACGGCTGCTTCTTCTCAAACAAGGTTGTCTTCAGTGAGCTTTCTAGGTTCGGAGTTGCCCAAAATTCTGGTGGTTGACGATCATCCCTCCAGTCGGATGACGGCGGTAGCACTGCTATCGGTGGAAGGCTACGAAGTTTTGGAGGCAGAAAGTGGGCCAGATGCATTGAAGCGTGTAGTCGAGTGCAACCCAGATTTAATTCTGCTGGATGTAATGATGCCGGGGATGGATGGGTTTGAGGTATGTCGGAAGTTAAAACAAGACGAACAAACCCGCCTGATCCCGGTCGTTTTTATCACGGCGCTAAATGATAGGCGATCGCGCATTCTGGGCATTGAAGCAGGTGGAGATGATTTTCTGACCAAACCCTTCGATCGCTTAGAACTCTCTGCCAGAGTCCGGTCTCTCGTCCAGCAAAAGCGTTTGAATGAAGACCTGGATCACGCCGAACAAGTCCTGTTCTCGATCGCCCGTAGTGTTGAAAGCCGCGATCCGGCGACAGGCGATCACTGCGAACGGCTGGTGGAAATGGGTAAAGCTTTTGGTGAATTTCTGAATCTTTCTCGCAACGAAGTTCGGGATTTGATGTGGGGCGGTTATCTCCATGACATCGGTAAAGTGGGCATTCCCGACGCCGTGCTGCTCAAAACAGGGAAACTCAACGACGAAGAATGGGTAATTATGAAGCAGCACGTCCTGATTGGTGAGAAAATTTGTCAGCCGCTGCGAACCATGCGGGGCGTCATTCCAATTATTCGCAATCACCACGAACGCTGGGATGGAACGGGTTATCCCGATGGTTTAGCTAATGAGGAGATTCCCTTTTTGGCGCAGGTTTTTCAAATTATTGATATTTACGATGCCCTGACAAGCGAACGTCCCTACAAACGCGCGTTTACATCAGCACAAGCCTTAGAAATTTTTGCAGAAGAAACGGCAAAAGGTTGGAGAAATCCTCAATTAGTAGAGAAGTTTACTGAGTTTATTCAATCAGCTCGCGTTGCTGAGGCGATGCCAGAAGCCGTGTAGGGGCAAGCTCGGATTGACTCAAAAATTTAGTCGGATGCTGGCGTCGGCTGACTGAGCCAATGTTTCACCCGGAAAGAACCACGAACGCTCTTTCATGGTTCATGCTTCATCCTTTATTCTTTTAGCTGGTCTGATAACGCGAAAAGCTGAATATGGTAGCAGTAGCAATTCTTGCAGCGGGACGTGGGACGCGGATGAAATCGGATCTGCCCAAGGTCCTACATTCCTTGGGAGGGCGATCGCTCGTCGAACGGGTTCTCCATAGTTTGTCTGAAGTCGAACCATCGCGGTGCCTCGTCATCGTTGGGTATCAAGGCGATCGCATCAAAGATGCCTTGGTAGAAGTCATCGATCGATTGCCCCCACTTCCCAATCTGGAGTTTGTTGAACAAACCCAGCAGTTGGGCACGGGTCATGCCGTCCAGCAATTACTCCCCCATCTGGAAGGCTTCACCGGCGATTTGCTGGTTTTAAATGGGGATGTCCCTTTGTTGCGATCGCAAACGCTCAAAAATCTGCTGCAAACTCACCAAGAGCATCAGAACGCCGCCACCCTCCTTACCGCCCAAATGCCCAACCCCAAAGGCTATGGGCGGGTTTTTTGTAATGGTCAAAATCTGGTCAAAGAGATTGTAGAAGACCGGGACTGCTCGCCTGCTCAAAAGCAAAATCGCCGGATTAACGCAGGGGTTTACTGCTTCAATTGGCCTCAACTGGAAAAAGTATTGCCGCAACTGGTACCGAACAATGACCAGCAGGAATACTATCTAACCGATGCGGTTAAATTCATGGAGCCAGTGATGGCTGTGGATGTGGAGGATTACCAGGAAATTCTGGGAATTAACGACCGCAAACAACTTAGCAATGCTTACGAAATTTTACAAGAGCGAGTCAAGGATGCCTGGATGGCGGCGGGTGTGACTCTCGTGAGTCCAGACACGATCACCATTGATGACACGGTAGAGTTGCAACCGGATGTAGCGATCGAACCGCAAACTCATCTGCGGGGAAATACCACGATCGCATCTGGGAGTCGCATTGGCCCTGGTAGCTTGATTGAAAATAGCCAGATTGGGGAAAATGTGACGGTGGTTTATTCTGTGGTGACTGACAGTGTGGTTAAAAAGGGCACCCGGATTGGCCCCTACGCCCATTTGCGCGGTCATGTAGAAGTCGGGGAATCTTGCCGCATCGGAAATTTTGTGGAACTGAAAAATAGCACCTTGGGCGATCGCACCAATGCGGCCCACCTGTCCTATTTAGGCGATGCCACTTTAGGAAATAAAGTGAACATCGGGGCGGGGACAATTACTGCTAATTATGACGGCGTGAAGAAGCATCGTACCAAAATCGGCGATCGCACGAAAACCGGCTCCAACAGCGTTCTGGTTGCGCCAGTGACACTGGGAGAAGACGTAACCGTTGCCGCCGGGTCTGTGGTCACGAAAGACGTTCTAGATGATTCTTTGGTAATTGCCCGTGCCCGTCAAGTCGTCAGAAAAGGCTGGCGCTTAAAACCCCAGCAGGAGTAAATCAAGATGCCAATTATCAAGTCTGTATTCTATTTCGTCTTAGCCGGGTTATGCGAAATAGGTGGAGGATATCTGATATGGCTTTGGCTGCGGGAAAATAAGAGTATTTGGTTTGCTTTCTTAGGAGCGATCGCAATGATTCTCTACGGAATCATTGCGACGCTGCAACCTGCCAATTTTGCGAGAGTTTATGCAGCTTATGGAGGTGTCTTCATCGTTCTTTCTATTCTTTGGGGATGGCAGGTAGATAAGATAGCTCCAGACAAATTTGACTTGTTAGGAGGTTGGATTGCTCTGCTTGGCACGCTGGTCGTTATGTATGCACCTAGGGGTTAATATTTTTACACCCTAACTGCAAGTAGGCTGCAACCTGCCACCCTACTTGCACTTAAGAAATGAAGCCGGATAGGGTGTCACCCGTCCATTCCAAGGTATCGCCCATCTGTTCGCCAGTGTGAAAAGCAGCGAGGAGGACTTCGCTCGTTTTCCCAAATGCGATTGCTCCGGTTGCATCAATCCCAATCGCCCCAAAATCCCGCTGACGCCCACGCGCTTCGGTAAAGGAGCGCTCAAAGGCATCTGCCAGAGACAAACCATCCGTCACCCGCACCACAATCCGCGCTGCCAGACATTCATCAATAATGTCTTCTCCAATTCCCGTACAGCTAATTGCCGCTTGAGCGGTGGCGTAGTTCCCCGCAGGCATTGCGGAATCGCTGACTCGACCAATCCGCTCGAAACCCTTGCCTCCCGTCGAAGTGCCTGCGGCTAAATTTCCCTGACCGTCCAAAACCACAACTCCAATCGTGCCGCGTCCAGCCTCTGGGTCATCCACCAGCTCTTTTTCCGCCACAACCCCAGCGGCTTCTTTAATAAAATTCTCGCTCCGCTCTTGCAGCCACTCTTGCAAGCGAATCTCGATCATCGGATTGTAAATCGGAACCTGCAATTCCCGCACGAGTTCTGCCGACCCGTAATCTGATAGCACGCGATCGGGTGAAGCTTGTAAAGCTTGGGCCAGATCGATGGGATGTTGAATGCGGGATACATTAATCACGCCACTCAAGCGCTGAAATGCCCCATCCATCAGGGAGGCACTCATGCGAATTTGACCATCTGATTGCAGTACCGAACCTGTTCCCGCATTAAAGCGGGGATCGTCCTCCATCAAGTGGCAACCATGTACCACTGCTGCTTGGGCAGTTGCTCCTGCCAAAAGCAGGGTATAAACTTCTTCCACGACTTTGTAGAGTGATTTGCGGACTGCGTCAGCCCCCTCTTGACTTTTGAGGGCGCTACCGGCACCACCGTGAATAATCACCTTGGGTTGCACCTGATTGAGTGACATATTTCAATCCTTTGTAATTTTTAATAAATACCAAGACTCAGCCTTGATTTCAGATTTTAGATTTGTGATGTTTTCAATCCAGTATCGAAAATCTAAAAATTGGGCTTTTACGCGGACTCATTGGCTTGGTTGCGGCGGCGGCGACAGCGCTCCGAACAGTATTTCACATCATCCCAACAATCAGCCCATTTTTTGCGCCAGGTAAAGGGACGCTGACATACCGGGCAAATTTTGCTGGGTAAGTCGGACTTGGATCGAACGCGCTTCATGTTAATTTGACGGTACATTACCAATATTCAATTTTACGAAATAGATCGGAAGTCAGGTAATTATGTCCGCCCATAGAGAGATGCGCTTTTAGACTATTTTATTCTTTTTACTTATGGATGAGACTAGATTAGCTAAGGTGCGGATTGTATTGGTAGAGCCAGCAGGCCCGCTGAACGTAGGTTCTGTGGCTCGCGCGATGAAAAATATGGGGTTGCGGCAGTTGGTACTGGTGAATCCCCAATGCGATCGCCTCTCGAAAGAAGCAACGGATATGGCAGTTCATGCCATAGACGTACTGGAATCGGCTCAGGTAGTCGCGACGATCCCAGAGGCATTACAAGGGTGCGTGAAAGCGATCGCCACCACTACCCGCTCCCGAACGTTAGACACACCGCTAGAAAATCCCAGAATCGCTTTACCTTGGTTGCTGGAAGAACCGTTGCCATCAGCCTTGCTCTTTGGCCCAGAAGATCGCGGGTTAAGTAATGTGGAATTAAACTATGCTCAGCGATTTGTACGCATTACCACGAATCCGGAGTATCCTTCATTAAATCTGGCTCAAGCAGTTGGGATTTGTTGTTACGAGCTTTACCAAAATTGGTCAGCACTCAGCAGTCAGTCGCAAACTACTGACAATCAACAGTACGGGCATGGCAGTACCGTGCCTCTCCCAACTGAAAACCCACAACTGACCATTGACCCTGCCTCATTAGAAGTTTTGGAGGGGTATTATCAACAGATGGAAGCCGTGTTATTAAAAATGGGTTATCTCTATCCCCACACCGCCGGCAGCCGTATGGAAAAATTCCGGCGTCTGTTCAATCGAGCCAATCCCAGCAAAGCAGAAGTGGCAATGCTCCGAGGCATTTTCAGCCAGATGGACTGGGCGCTACAATTTTTGCCACATTCTGTTGCTAATGAACCAGAACAGCAAGACGCACCATAAAATAAGCAAAAGTTGCTAGGAACGTTAACGTTAACGCTCTTTTGTCCGTTAGCGGTGTTGCGATACGCAAAAGCATTCGTTCCCTGATGCAAGTGATAGACCCTGGAAAAGTAAAGCCAAGGCTTAGCCGGTACAGTGGTTAGTCACTCTTTTTAACAGCTAACAATTAACAATAACCATAGTGGTGGAGGAGTTAGGAGTGACTCAGCAGTCTGAAACTCAGTCAGTTGTGTCAGCGGTATCAGGAGGAAGTACGTTTAAAGATAATGGGCAAAGCCCAAATAGTTCATCCTCACCGAACCAACACAATCGTTCTGACATCCGCGAACGTCGGCGGGAGCAACAAAAAAGACAACCCGCGTCGCGGAATCGACGCGACGCACTCAAAACGACACCCTTGAGCGTGAGCCGTGAAGTGGCTGCGACGCCGCGAGGAAAGAATCAAAGTTCAGCAAGGATGGGTTTCGGTTTGAAAAATGCGCCCCTAGACACAGAACAAAAAAAATCTTCCCCGTCCCTACGTACTCGAAACTCCTCCCGCGCCAGTCTGTCACTGCGACAGGTGCAGTCAAATTCTGCTCCCAATCGTTCCTTAAGATCCACCACGCCAATGAGGAAATCACTCTCGCGATTCGCTTCCGATGTGAATCAGGGAAGGCAAGGGATAGAAGCACCTGCACCCCAAACAAGCCGCCGAGATCGCTCGCGTCAAGGTGGTTCAATCCCCAATCAAAGTCTGCGCGAGGCAGTGCGCCCTTACCCCGTCCCGTCACAGGGGAATGTGAGGCGCTTCCAGAAACGCCCTCCTGCCCAGCCAGCTCAGCCCACAGGCACGCATAAGAGCGGGGGAACTTTACCTCAGCGCCGGACGCGATCGCCCGGACGCCCGGTTTCTCCCTGGCTGTACGGTGCGCGTCTGCTCATCTTGGGAGTGGGAATTGGTGCGATCGCGGGAACTGTTTTATCTGCTTGGGACCCGGCAACCCGCCAGCTAGCAGGCGCTGCTAACAAGGATTCCGCCCTCCATCAGCAGTCAGCAGTCGGGGCGATTGGTCAAGCGCCGGGACAAAAATCACCAGCTCAAGCTGACGCGGCGATGGGTACGGCGGCGGGTACTTCCGTTCTGACGCTGAATCAAGAAATCCCAGCGCTGAAAGCACATGTACAGGCGCTGGTGACGCAAAATTCCAAATTAAATCCAGGCGTCTTTTTAGTAGAGTTGGAGACGGGTGCCTATCTTGACTTTTCGGGTAGCGAAATCTTCCCAGCTGCTAGCACCATTAAAGTGCCAATTCTCGTCGCCTTTTTCCAAGATGTGGATGCTGGAAAAATTCGTCTGGATGAACCGTTAACGTTAGAGAAAAATCTGATGGGTTCTGGTTCCGGCGATTTGCAGTACAAAAAGCCAGGGACAAAGTACACCGCCCTAGAGGTGGCAACGAAGATGATTGCGATTAGTGACAACACCGCTACCAATATGCTGATTCAGCGTTTGGGCGGTGCTGAGGCGCTGAATCAGCGGTTCCAATCTTGGGGATTGACGTCAACTGTTATCCACAACGCCCTACCGGATTTGGAAGGAACAAACACTACGAGTCCTAAAGAGTTGGCGACGGTGATGGCAATGGTCAATCAAGGCAATGTGGTCTCGGTGCCATCGCGCGATCGCATCTTGCATATCATGCAACAAACGGTGACAGATTCGTTGCTGCCACGGGGACTGGGGAAAGGCGCTAACATCGCCCACAAAACCGGCGATATTGGCTCTCTAATCGCGGACGTTGGCTTGATTGATATGCCCACTGGCAAGCGCTACATTGCCGCTGTGATGGTGCAACGCCCCCACAATGACGCTAAGGCATCAGAGTTGATTCGCCAGATATCTCGTACCGCTTATCAACACTTCAACCAACCGGCGACACCACCCAGTTCGACGGAAGCGCCTTCAGGCATCTCTAGCCCAATTCCCAAGCCGATTACGGCGGGAAATCCTACCAGTTTTATTAATTAGCTGAAGTTAAGCACAGTGGTGAAAATAAACTGAATTTGTTGGGGCTGGTAATGGGTAATTGATAATCGGAAATTGTCAATAGTTAGCGATTAATTGCAACTGACCACCGACTTTGAGGGAAGCACAACAAACTGTGCTTCCCTCAAAGTCTTAATTGCCTTTTTTACATGAAAAATGTAGTCATGTTTAACTAGGTTTCGTAGGGATAGATAAAAGAGCGATCGCTCTGAAGAATTACCGCTTTTTCACCGGACACTCTTCTTAATTTATCTGTGTCGCTCTAACCGCTCAATTACAATATCTTTCATCATCATATAAAGGATTAATAAAAATAAAATAAATTGCCCAAATTGTAAAATTGGATCTAAACGCCCACCTTGAAAAAATAAAATTATTCCGGAAATAATTAGTGAAGACTCTATAATTGCAAAGAGAACTTTACGTAATTTGAAAGCTGAAGTTCTCAAGCTATTTGTTCGTCTGGATACTGCGCCTCTAATTAAAATTAAGTGGGTAATAGCGAGAATTATATATATCAACCCTACAAGCGATGCTGAATTTAAACCCAAATTTATCATCTTATAAACTTATTTCTAATCTCCAATAAAATGGCTATAGATATCTTTTATGATTAGGGAAATAACAACTCCAGTTAAAAGAAGTTGTTCAAATTGAAGGATTGGATCTAAACGCCAACCATGAAATAATAAAATCATCCCGCTATATATCATTAATATTGGGAGAATGAGTGCCTGACCAATATATAGAGCGATGGACACAGGGATCATGCGCCTAAAACGTTTAAATATTAAAAATATAGCTATAAACGGGTAAATTAAACCGATAATCCAATACACTAAACCGAGTAACAAGGCTAAATTTAAACCGTAGTTAACCATTAAGCGCACTCCTTTTTAAGAAAAAACTAAAATAAACTACGTCAGATTTAGCTGAAGCTTAATATATCTTATTGCTAAAAATAGCCACTAGAAGTAATCCGATTTGAGGTGTGAGATGCTAGCCCTTAAGATTCCAGACTTCGAGAAAGAAGTCGGGGATCTCTTATTCACGAATCATTTAGGATTGCTATAGAAGCGATCGCATCTACATACGAATGATGAATAATTCCGAAACAAAATCCTGGGAAGAAGTCCGCATCGCCTTCAAAAAAATCTGGGGATATGATGATTTTCGACCTCCACAAGGAGAAATTATTCGCAGCTTGTTGCAAAAGCAAGATGCCCTAATTGTGATGCCAACGGGCGGGGGAAAGTCGATTTGTTTTCAACTCCCGGCGCTTCTGCAAACGGGACTAACGTTAGTGATTTCGCCCTTGGTAGCGCTAATGGAAAATCAAGTGCAGGAATTGCGCGATCGCAAGTTACCCGCTGCCTTGTTGCATAGCGAAGTGCCGACTCACCAGCGACGGCAAACGCTGCAAACTCTCGAACATTTGAGATTATTGTACTTATCCCCAGAAACGCTGCTGAGTGCCCAAGTTTGGGAAAAGTTGTGTCAACCAAAACTAAAAATTAACGGCTTAATTCTCGATGAAGCGCATTGCTTAGTGCAGTGGGGAGAGACATTTCGACCAACTTATCGACGACTGGGAGCGGTGCGACCGGCGCTGCTAAAATTAAAGCCAGCTGGGACTAAAATCGCGATCGCTGCTTTCACTGCCACTGCCGATCCCGCAGCGCAGCAAACCATCCAACAAGTCTTACAACTCCAAGAGCCAGCGGTTTTCAAAAATAGCCCCTATCGGCAAAATCTACACCTGAAAGTGCAAACCATTTGGACACCTAGAGGACGCCGCCAAGGGTTATTCAAGTTTATTCAGGAAAGACCCAAACAAGCAGGGTTAGTCTACGTCCGCACCAGGCGAGATAGCGAAGAATTAACTCAGTTACTGAGCGATCGCGGTTATGCGACAGCAGCTTATCACGCGGGGCTGAGTCCAGAGGAACGCCGCTCAATTGAAGCAAGCTGGCTGAGTGATGAAATGCCTTTTGTCGTGTGTACCTGCGCCTTCGGGATGGGGATTAACAAACCGAATGTCAGGTGGGTTGTTCATTTTCATTCGCCTTTGCTGCTTTCCGAGTACGTGCAGGAAGTAGGGAGAGCTGGACGAGATGGTAAATTATCTGAAGCTTTAACCTTGGTGAGCGAACGGACGGGGTGGCTGAACCCGGAGGATAAGCAAAGACGGGAATTTTTTGCGGGAAAGATGCGATCGCAATATCAAGAAGCTCAGCAACTCGCATCCAAACTCCCACCAAAAGGGGAAGTAACCGCCGTAACTAAACAGTTTCGAGACGGTGCTATAGCGCTTGCTCTCCTCCACAGTGCTGGACAATTGGAGTGGCAAGATCCCTTCAATTATGTTCGGGGTTCGGTTGGAAAATCTCGCTCGTTTGGGGAACTCAGTAGCCAGCAGCAGCAAGTTCAGTCCCAGATGGCTCAATACCTGAACACACGACAGTGCCGTTGGCAGTTTTTGTTACAGGCTTTTGGCTTCACCCAAGAGGCATCTGGCTGGCGATGCGGACACTGCGATAATTGCGCTCGAAGCTAATCTTCGGAGTCTGTATCAGTTGTTAACCCGCTGCGAGCAACGTTGAAGATGAAGTAGGTTTTCACTTCGGAATTGAGTCATGTTTATTCAAACTCATCGTCTGCTGCTGCGGGAATTTACGGAAGCCGACTGGTCTGCCGTCTTAGCCTATCAATCCACGCCAGCATATCAACGCTTTTATCCAGAGGTCGGGCGCACTGAGGCAGACGCTCGCGCCTTCGTTAATCGCTTCCTCCGGTGGCAGCAGGAAACGCCCCGATGGAGGTATCAATGGGCAGTCGTCCGGAGACAGGACGGACTGATTGGTAATTGCGGTATTCGCAAAAGCGATCGCGATGCCTCAGAAGCAGAAATTGGGTGTGAATTGGCTCCCGAACACTGGGGGCGAAATTATCCGGTTGAAATGAGTCGTCCGCTACTGCAATTTGGCTTTACAGAGCTTGGACTGCATCGCATTTATGCACGCTGTATCGCTGAGAATAGAGGGGCGGTGTCATTGGCGCAGAAGCTTGGGATGACCGAAGAAGGTCGCTTGCGAGAGAATGTCAGCATCCGGGGACGGTGGCATGACACGCTCGTATACGGGATCTTGAAGCAGGAATGGGAGGCGATGGTTGAATAACACCGGAACACGGACTAAGTTAAACTTCTTGAGGCAAAAGTCTTTTCTTTCTTCTTCATGGCTAGAGCCAAGGGCTTGAAACCCTGTCTGCTGAGGATGCCAACTTCTTTTTTACTGAGTCCTCAGTCCTCAGTCCTCAGTCCTCAGTCCTCAGTCCTCAGTCCTCAGTCCTCAGTCCTCAGTCCTCAGTCCTCAGCCCTCACTCCTGAAGACTTTTTCGCTCAAAAGGCAAAAGGCAAAAGTAAAAATTTTTACTTTTGCCTTTTATAGACCCTAGACTTTAGTTGAGCGACGACGAGAGGGCTTATTCTCTCGCCTCTCCCGATCTTGGCGACGGCGATCGCGCCATTCTATCAGCGTCAGATAGATAATGCCCCCAGAAACCACCGTTAACAGGGCGAAGGTAGAAAAAGCCAGAACAGTCAGAACAGAAGTTTCCACAATGCTTTTAGAAGCCGTTACGACCCCAAATGACCATTGAAATCGACCAAGTAAACAAAACCAAAACTGAAACCCAACCGAGACTCAAAATATCCATAGTTGTATGTAAAGATAAGTGCCCAATAATCACTCCAGCGCCTATCATAATTCAATTTGAGGCATCTATGGCAGACCTCGGCGAATGACGAGGTTGCCAAAAAAACCTTTAACTGAACTAGGAGCGATTTTCACAGGATATTGCACGAGATGGTTGATCGGCTTGAGCGAATAGAATCTATCAAGGCAGGAACTGTTGCTGCTTTGTCTTTTTTCCTGGGTTATGGCATTGCTACCCTGAGCAATATTCTCGTGCTGTCGGAGCAGTTTGAGACACTCGCCAATCTGAAAGTCACGAATGGCGTTCACTTTCTAGTGAGTATGGCGATCGCTCTTTTGAGCGGTTTTCTGTTTGGCGTCACCTACCGCTATATTATTCGAGAAGACCCCAATCCACACCTCAGGACTGGCGCAGTGTTTGCCTTTGGGTTGGTGCGGGGATTAGGGCAAGTGGAGGCTGGGTTAAATTTCCCCGATGCCTTCTGGTCGTTTGGGATTCTAGGAGGAGAGAGTATTTTGCTATTTGCGATCGCTCGTCTCCTCCTCGACTGGACAATTCAGCTCGGTTGGGTAAAACCGTTTAAGTCAAGCTAAATTCCGCAAACTCTGGTTGCCCATACATCATATTTCGGTCAACCGCTGAGAGGATTTTCTGGTTCGCAGCATCAGAATTAAGACACTGGCAAGTCAACTGCGCGACATCCGCGCGATGAATCGTCCCCGCAACTCGCGGATCTTCCGTCAAAACGCCATTGCCAGTTGCTGGTTCAGACTTCAATCCGCCGGGGCGGATAATAGTGTAAGTTAGTCCGCTGTCAATCAGATACTTCTCGGCTTTCTCCTTTTCAATTAACACTGGCTTCAGCGTTTCTAAAGCTTGTGGAGGGATAGCCCCGACACTATCTCCACTTCCAATCGAAGAAATGAGGATAAACTTTTTTACCCCTGCTTTCACAGCGGCGTCAATGAGATTTTTGTTCCCCAAAAAATCAGCTCTTTCGCCGTCTTTGGGTAAACCGCCGATGGTGCTAATCGCAGCATGAATCGGTTCATCTCCTAAGATTGCCTGCTCAACTTCGGCAACATTTAAAGCGTCTCCCATCACTCCTTTAATTCCCATCGCTTCCAATTCGGCAGCAGATGCTGGCGATCGCAGTAGTGCCTTCACTTTCTGGTTTTCCTGTATTAAGTAGTTGGCAATTTCTCGACCAACGCCCCGACTGGCACCCGCTAGAAAAATATAGGATTCACTTGTCATCTTAAATTTCTTACTGTCCTAACTTGATCTTTCATATTTTGCCGTAATTAGGGCGAAGAAAAAATGTAAAATTCCCAAACCTATTCTTCAATTTTGCATTTTTAATTTTTAATTTTTAATCTTCTCCTTGCCACCATCACCAGCCAAGATTGAGCTTCACAAGGCAATCCTGGGGGACGATAGTAGTGGTGGAGAATCTCAAAATCAGCTTGTTCTAGACAGGGTGCCAAAGTTTCATATTCCCACCCAGAAACAAAGCGATAGCCGGTTGGACGAACGCTATAGCCTTCGCTATCTCCACGACAAATAGAAATAATAATTGCACCGCCAGGAACCAGCGCTTGATGCAAATCCTTCAGCACTTTCACCATTTGGGAATGAGGAACGTGAAGTAGCGATGCATTCGCAAAAATCCCATCAAAGGTTTCTGGCGGCAGATCGAGATTGAAAAACGACTGCTGCCAAACCTCACAATCCGCAGCCTGTCGTGCCATTTCCACAAACGCAGGCGTTGCATCCAAGCCAATCACAGTATGCCCTTGGCGTTTGAATGCCAGCAAATCTCGTCCGGGACCACAGCCTAGATCGAGGATTTTACCCGGATTTTTAGGCATCGCCGCTACCAAGGCATCACGATTTTGGGAAACATCGTGATCCCAAGTGCCCTCCCGAAACGATTCTGCTGTCGCTTGGTACTCCGCAATTGTCAGTTGCTCGTGTTCCTGCATCCTTCGCCTTGCTCAAACCTAATAGAATCTTACTATTCTCTATTTCCTCGTATTCTCTGTACCTCTGTGGTTTAAATTATGTTTCCTGGAGAAGTATTCGCCAACACCGCTGATTTTGACACTGGGATTCGCCATCTGTTGCCACGCTATGACGAAATGCTAGATGCGATTGCCCTTTGTCTACCCTCTAGCACCAAAGCTATCCTGGAACTCGGCTGCGGCACCGGCGAACTCAGTTTAAAAATCCTCAACCGCTGTCCTGATGCCCAACTGGTTGCTGTAGATTACTCTCCTCGGATGATCCAGTTTGCACAAAAGAAAATCCACGCAGCAGGCTATGCAGGCAGGTGGACGGGAATTGAAGCCGACTTCGGAGATTGGGCGAATCATGCGTTGGAACTGGGAGAAAGCTTTGATGCCTGTGTCTCATCCTTGGCAATTCACCATCTCGCCGACGAAATGAAGTTGAAATTATTTCAGCGGATTGGTGAAAGCCTCAATCCAGGCGGCGTCTTTTGGAACGCAGATCCCATCCTGCCGGAATCACCAGTGATGCAGGAAATTTACCAAACGGCGCGGGAAGAATGGACATTGCAGCAAGGAACAACGCTGGCAGAAATTCGCGACAAAATTGGTAAGAGCAATCCTCAAGGTTACTCTAGTCAAGATCAATTAGCGACTCTAACCTCCCACTTAGAAATGCTGACAAATTCTGGGTTTACTACAGTGGCTATTCCTTGGAAATATTACGGTTTAGCCGTATTTGGCGGCTTTGTAGGATAAGCTTTTAACCCCAATTTATGGTTGGAAATCCTTATCTAACCCTGTGAATGTGAGAAAAAAATCTGGTAAATTATGCCAATTCGGCATAATTTTATCTTCGCGTCTTCGTGGTTTAAAAAACAACTTTTGAACTACGAAGACACAAAGCACGCAAAGAAAACCCTCGTCTTTCAACTGACACCTTGAGGGCGGTAGTAATCCCAATCCTACTGCTGTAATGCTTGAGTGCCTTTCTTTGCCAAAATTGCTGAGGATAGGGCTGAACGCTTACTTAAAGAAAATAGGTAAGGAAATTTTATCTTTTTTGTTAGCTCATACAACAGGATTGGTAATATTAGACTAAAAATAGTTACCAGAATGATATGTAAAACCACATGATTGATGTGAAGACCTTTTTGGAGGAATATTCGAGTCGCTCCCATTGCTAACATATGAGCTAAATAAATGGGCATCGATAAAAAACCCAGGTAGCGAATAATATCTAATTTTTTGGTTTCTGCCAAGTAGAAAGATATGCCTAGGGTAACTATGATTCCTCCAGATGCCATAAAAAATCTAGTTCCTGGTTGTTCGCTTAAACCAAATTGTAAAAGTGTCATTTGAAAGATGACAAATATCAGCGCGATCGCGCTGATTTGTTGCTTGTTCAATTTATACAAGGTACTCGGAATATTTCTCAAGTCGTTGTGCAACCAGCGTGCCACAATTACCCCAACGACGAAAAACACAAACATACTCATGAATTTAGTCAGAATTTCGCTAGGCGCATAGGGATTCAGCAAGTAAATTAAAATAGAGAAAGAAAGCAATATATATAGATTGATAAATTTTCGAGCGATCGCAAAGACTAAATAAGACGCAAATAAAACATATAAGAACCAAAGAGTAATTAAAGGAATGGGGTTAAAAGCCATGTAAAATGGTAAATCTTTAAACTGCAATTTAATGGGATTATTCGTATAGGTTGACATCAAAACCAAAATACTACCTTGGATAACAGACCAAAGTAAGTAGGGATACACAATTGTATTGAATTTATCCCCCCAGAATTTCTTCTTACCCTTCAATAAGCTTTTTTCTACAAATAAACCGGAGAGAAAAAAGAAAAGTGGCATATGAAAGCTAGAAATAAAATTAAAAGAGTAATCATGAAATAAATCATGCATTCCCATTCCAGCATTTTTTAAATTGGTCAAAACATGGACATAGACAACTAAAATGATGCCGATGCCTTTGGCATAATCAATCCAGTCAAGTCTAGTGCATGATAACGGTTCCGGCTTGCTTGGTAAAATTTGTAATTCTTCGACAGGCTTCATAATCTTGGTAGTTCCCCTTAATTGCAGTGCTGCATAATTCATGGAACCAGCAATGCCTCTTTTATAAAGTCAAGGATATGGCTTCCGTAAAGACTACAGAAATCCGATATTTCCGTTGTCATGCTACGTGCAACTTCTTTGCAAGTTCCGCAGCAAGTCAGACGAAAAAATCAACCCTCAGCTAGATTCGGGCAGACACACCTTCAGGTAGCAGCACTTCTAAACTACTATCTTCATCTGGATAGTAGAGCGAGGTCAGCCCTAAGATAGATTTTTTTGTGAAGAAAGTATGCTTTCTATACCGGAGAATGATTTAATAAGCACTCCCAGCCAGTACCCTCGTATCCAAAATGGAAGCTTTCGGGATGCAGAATTTCGGCTAAGATTTCCAGGGAATCTACCAAACGGGGGCCGGGACGGTTGAAGTAGGCGTTGCCATCGGTGATGTAAACCCTGCCGGTTTGTACCGCTTGTAAGCTTTGCCATTCGGGACGTTGAAGCAGCGGCATTGCCTCAGCGCGAGTACGGTTTAAATCGAAGCCACAGGGCATGAAGATAATGGCAGTCGGGTTAGAGGTTGCGATCGCTTCCCACTTCAACCACGGCGAATGTTCACCCTCAACACCGAACAGAGATTGACCTCCAGCCATTTTGACTAATTCAGGAATCCAATTTCCCGCTGCCATCAGGGGATCGATCCACTCGATACAGGCAACTGTAGGACGGGCGCTGTCAGGAAGTGCTTGCGTCTTTTGCACGCAAGCGTCGATGCGAGACTGTAACCCAGCTAGCACGGGTGGCGCTGCGACACCCAAGGCATCAGCGACTCGTTGAATATCTGCCCAGACATCGCTTAAAAAATTAGGCTGTAAGGAAATAATCTGCGGCTGAGAGTGCGTGAGCGTAGCAACCGCTTGCTCGACTTCTGAGAGGCTGACAGCACAGACTTCACACTGAGCTTGAGTCAAAATGTGGGTGGGTTGCAGCTGTTCGAGAACGTCGGTTTTGACTTGGTAAACACTCAGAGCAGATTGCAACAAATCTGTAACGCGATCGTGAATTTCCGGACTGGTGCCTTCGGGGTTAAATTTGGGCTGGGTGCAGACGCGCAAATTTTGGATTTCTGGCGGATAGTCGCATTCATGCGATCGCCCGACAATCGCCTGAGTTAGCCCCAAGATCGCTAAAATTTCCGTAGCGCTGGGAATCAGAGAGACAATTTTTAGGTTTGAATGAGTCACTTTTCCAACTCCTTTAGCAGCCTCGATCGAGAACTCATCATCAATTCTTGCTATCAAACAGTTCCAGGATGGCGCTGACGCCGTTAAAGAAAACAGCTCCTTTGGTTAGGGCTAAACCACGAATATGCCTCAATCTCATTCTCGTCTACTTTCTTTCCTGCAAATCGCGTCTCCAGCTGCGATCGCGATCGCGTTTCCACTTGGCTGTTTGGTGATGCTCGATTGGCTGTTCGAGCTTCCTTTCCTCAAGAATGTATTTCCACAGCACTCCCACAGCGACATCGGACTGGCAATCCTTGGAGTGATAAACGCGGTGGTTTTTGGCATCCTGGTTTGGTGGAATGTGAAAACATTAAAAACCATAGACTCCCAACGGCAACAAGCAGAAGAAGAACTGCGCCAACTCAATGCAGAACTGGAGGAGCGAGTCGAGCAGAGTACGGCACAATTGAGGCAAGCCAACGAACAATTGAGGCAAGCCAACGAACAATTGGCAAGCGAAATCGCCGAACGCAAGCAAGCAGAGGAGACACTCTCCCACCGCCAGCAGGAATCCAAAGCCGTGCTTGAAAATGCGCCCGATGCGATAATGCGTCTTGACAGACAAATGCGTTATGTATATGTCAATTCATTTGTCGAGCGGAGCACGGCAATGCCAGCGCAGGCATTCATCGGCAAGACTCCCGAACAAGCCGGCTCACCAAAAGAGTTGTGCCAGCTTTGGGAAGATACCCTGCGGATGGTTTTTGAAACAGGTCAAGAACAAGCGATTGAATTCCAGACTGTCACGGTAAACGGATTCCGCAACTTTCAATCGCGTGTGGTTCCGGAGTTTAACCAGCAAGGTGAAATCGAAACTGCCTTGGTTGTGAGCCGCGACATCAGCGATCTCAAACGCGCCGAGGCAGCTCTCCAAAAAGAACGAGAATTCTTAAAAGTATTGCTAGATAACGTAGAAGCCGGAATCGTTGCTTGTGATGCCAACGGTGTCCTGACTCTGTTTAATCAGGCTTCACGAGCCTTTCATGGCTTGCCAGAACAACCGCTTCCGGCTGAGCAGTGGGCAGAATACTACGATTTATATATGTCCGACGGCAAAACGCCTATGAAGCGGGAAGATATCCCGCTGTTTCGAGCGTTACAAGGGGAGCATGTCCGCGATGTAGAAATGGTCATCGCCCCAAATTCAGGCAAATTTCGCACCTTACTAGCGAGCGGACAGGCATTCTTTGATTCGCAGGGAACAAAGCTGGGTGCGGTTGTTGCCATGCACGATATCACTGAGCGCAAACGAGTAGAGGAGGCACTGCGAGAAAGCGAGGAACGGCTACAGGCGATCGTAGATAATTCCACAGCGCTGATTTATCTAACGGATACTCAACACAGAATTCTGCTGATCAACCGCAGGTGTGAAGATTTGTTTGACCTGAATAAAGAGCAGACGATTGGTAAAAGCTTGTACGATATCTGGTCGAATGCGATCGCCGATGCCTTTGTCAAGAATAACCAAAAGGTACTCGCAGCCCAAATTCCGATAGAAATTGAAGAAGTTGCCCCTCACGACGATGAGTTACACACCTACATTTCAATCAAGTTTCCCCTTTATGACGCTAGTGGCGTTGTTTATGCCGTTTGTGGAATTTCCACCGACATCACCGAACGCAAGCAGATAGAGGAACACATTCGCACCCTGAACGCCGATCTTGAGGAGCAAGTGAACGAGCGGACAGCAGAGCTAAGGCTGATCAACCAAGCATTGCAAAGTGAAATCAGCGAGCGTCAGCGGGCAGAAGAAGAACGCGCCCAACTCTTGCTCCGCGAACAGGAAGCTCGTGAATTAGCCGAAGCAAGCGAACAGCGCTATCGCTTTCTCGCTGAATCCATCCCGCAGATAGTCTGGACTGTAGACTCAGATAGTGATTTCGATTACGTCAATCAGCGCTGGGTTGATTACAGCGGATTAACCCTCTCACAAAGCCAGGGTGACGGATGGTTCTCTGTCCTACATCCGGACGATCGGCTGGTGTCGATACAGCGGTGCCATCAATCTGCGGAGGCGGGCGAGAGTTACGAAATCGAAAATCGCTTCAAACGGGCTGCGGACGGACAATATCGCTGGCACCTAACTCGCGCAGTGCCGATGAAAGATCCTACCGGACGAATCGTTAAGTGGTTCGGCACCTGCACAGACATCGACGACCAGAAACATACGGCGGAGGCGCTGCGAGAAAGCGAGGCGCGGTTGCAGGCGATTCTAGATAACATTCCGGCAGTTATCTACCTCAAGGACACTGAGGGCAAGTTTATTTTTATTAATCGCCAGTTTGAAATTCTTTTTCATATTGATGGAGAAAAGGTTAAAAGCAAGACTGATTACGATCTCTTCCCCAAAGAAATGGCGGATGTATTTCGGGCGAACGATCGAAAGGTACTTGAAGCCAGAACTGCTGTGGAGTGGGAAGAAGTTGTGCCTCAAGATGACGGACTACACACGTACATTTCGACTAAGTTTCCCCTGTGCGACGCGGCTGGAGTTCCTTATGGAGTTTGCGGCATCTCCACCGACATCACCAAACGCAAACGAGCCGAGGAGGCATTACAAGAAAGCGAAGCTCGGTTTAGGCGCGTCGTTGAATCCAACATGATTGGGATTCTCTTCTGGGATGTGTCAGGTAACGTTACAGAAGCCAACAACGCCTTCTTAGAGATGGTCGGGTACACGCGGGAGGATCTGCTTTTAGGGAAAGTGCATTGGAAAAAGATGACTCCTGTGGAATATAACTATCTCGATGAAAAGGGAGTCCAGGAGCTAGCCGCGACGGGGATTTGTAGCCCCTTTGAGAAGGAATATATTCGTAAAGATGGCAGTCGCATCCCTGTTTTGCTCGGCGGTGCTGTGCTGGAAGGATCTCAAGATAAAGGTGTGTGCTTTGTCATTGACATCACTGAGCGTAAGCGGATGGAGGAGGCTCTCTTCAAACAAGCACAAGAACTCGCTCGTTCTAATGCGGAACTGGAACAATTCGCTTATGTAGCTTCCCATGACTTGCAGGAACCGCTGCGAATGGTTGCCAGCTACACCCAGCTTCTGTCTCGGCGCTACAAAGGGAGACTGGATGAGGACGCCGACGATTTTATTGATTTTGCCGTCGATGGCGCGAACCGCATGCAACGGCTGATTCAAGATTTGTTGGAGTATTCGCGCCTGGGAACGCGAAGTCGGGAATTTGAGATGGAGGATTGCGATCGCTCTTTTGAGGAAGCGATCGCGAATCTGCAAATTGCGATCGCCGAAAATAATGCCACCATTACCCGCGATCCCCTACCCTCGGTGAGGGGGGATGCGACTCAAATCGGGCAGCTGTTACAGAACTTAATTGGGAATGGAATCAAGTTTCGTAAAGATGCCCCCCCCCAGGTTCACGTTTCCGCTCAAACAAGCGAAAATGAATGGGTCTTCTCAGTCCGCGATAACGGTATTGGGATTGCCCCAGCTCATCAAGCACGAATTTTTGTCATTTTTCAACGTTTGCACGCACGCGAAACCTATCCTGGTAACGGAATTGGTTTAGCTATCTGCAAAAAAATCGTCGATCGACACGGTGGGCGGATCTGGGTGGATTCTGAATGGGGACAGGGAAGTGTATTCTACTTTACAATTCCCAGAACAGGAGAGAACCCAAGGTGAATCTGGGTAATAGACCCGTAGAAATCCTGCTAGTTGAAGACAATGAGGGTGATATTCGGCTCACCCAAGAAGCATTTAGAGACAGTCAGGTTGGGAATCACCTGAATGTTGTCCGGGATGGTGTTGAAGCGATCGCCTTCCTCAAAAGAGAAGAAAAGTATGCCAATGCCGTTCGTCCCGATATTATCCTCCTTGACCTCAATTTACCGAAGCGCAACGGTATTGAAGTGTTGGCAGAAATCAAGCAGGATGACCAGCTTAAAAGGATTCCTGTCATTGTTCTGACCTCCTCCCAAGCCGAACCAGATATTCTCAGCAGCTACGATTTACATGCCAACTGTTTCATCAGTAAGCCGATTGACCTAGATCGGTTCCTGCGGGTGGTGCAGTCAATCGAGGACTTCTGGCTCACTATCGTCAAACTCCCCCCAGAATAGAAAAAGCGAACCAAAAAATATTTTTTGGATCACTTTAAATTTCTCCTAGATTGGGCTTACAATGATAGTTTTGGTTAAAGTCTGAAGGGTACACAAGAGGAAGCTATATGTCCCGATATCGAGGCCCACGCCTCAGAATTGTGCGTCGTCTGGGCGATCTGCCCGGTTTAACTCGCAAATCAGCCCGCCGTGCATATCCACCAGGACAGCATGGTCAAGCCCGGAAGAAGCGCTCAGAGTATGCTGTCCGACTAGAGGAAAAGCAGAAACTCCGCTTCAATTATGGCTTAAGTGAAAAGCAGCTGCTGCGTTACGTGCGGAAAGCACGTCGCGCCACGGGTTCCACGGGTCAAGCATTGCTGCAACTGTTAGAAATGCGTCTGGATAACACCGTTTTCCGGATGGGGATGGCTCCCACGATTCCTGGGGCGCGTCAGCTAGTCAATCACGGTCATGTGTTGGTGAATGGTCGTGCGGTGAATATTCCCAGCTATCAGTGCCGTCCGGGAGAGGTCATCAGTGTCCGAGATAAGGAAGGATCTCGCCGGTTAGTGCAACAGAACCTGGAATATCCAGGTTTGGCAAATATGCCCAGCCATCTAGAGTTTGACAAAACCAAGATGACTGGCAGAGTCAACGGCGTGATTGAGCGCGAATGGATCGCGCTGCAAATCAACGAACTGCTGGTGGTTGAGTACTACTCACGCCAAGCTTAAGATAGTTTTGAGTTTTGAGTTTTGAATAATTCAGGACTCATTCAAAACTCAAAATTATTTTTTAGCCCCCAATTTGCGACATGGTGCGGCTATACGCACCAGTCGTGCCAGCATCTCTCTGCTTATAGTTAATCTCTGGTTTCATTAACAGCAATTGCTGCACTTGATTGCGGAGTTCGGCTGTATTAACACCGGCGCGGAGGGCGGTTTTTAGGTCAATTTGACCCGTCTCATTCAGCAGACAGGGACGCAACCAGCCATCCGCAGATAGACGCATCCGGTTACAGCGATCGCAAAAACACTCGGACATCTGACTAATAAATCCTAGCGTCCCTTTGGCTCCGGGAATCTGGAAGACATCGGCGGGACCGTTACCCCGAACAAAAGATTCTGTCAATCCAAAGATGTCGCGGATGCATTGGCGCAAATCGGCGGATGCCACCCAACCATTTCCGACAAATAACCGATCGTTGCCAATTGGCATAAACTCAATAAACCGGACGTGCCAATGCCGGTCAATTGTTAACGCAGCCAGATCCAGCACTTCTTGGTCGTTCACACCGGGAATAACTACCACATTCAGCTTCAGAGGATCGAACCCGACGCGATGGGCGGCTTGAATTCCGTCCCAAACTTTCTGCCACTGAGAACGACCGCGATTGCCGATAATTTTGTCAAAGGTTTCGGGATTGAGCGAATCCAGACTGATATTCAGGCGTCGCAACCCGGCGTCGTAGAGTTGTTGGGCGATTGGGGCGAGTAAAAACCCGTTGGTGGTCATTGAGAGGTCTTGCGTGTCCGGCAGGGACGCGATCGCCTCCACCAACTCCACCACCCGCGGACGCAGTAGCGGTTCGCCCCCAGTTAGACGAAATCGAGTAAATCCTACCGGGATAAATACCTCTTCGATCAGGGTGAGCAATTCTTCATCAGTTAACAGCTGTTGCTGCAAAATGTAGTCAAGCTCAGCACCCTCCGGCATACAGTACTGACACCGGAAATTGCAGCGGTCAATTAAGCTAATCCGAAGGTAGTCTACCTGATTCATGTTTTTTTGGGGTTGATGAGAACACCAACCCCTAACCCCTACCCTTATTCTGATCCATTTGTCAGTGGATCTACAGTAATTGGGGCCCGAAGCGGCACAAGTTGCAGTTTCGGCGAAATGAGCGATCGCCAAACCTTCCGAATCGGATGACTGCGATGCTCCTTGACAAAGACTAAAGGCAGGATAGCCACAAGTCGTAAAACAGCAGACAGAGCAAACACGGTTGGCAAGCCACCGAAATTGTCCAACTCAGCCAGAAATCCCCCGACAGTCGTTCCCAGTGCGCCACTGACACCCGCAACCGCCGCAGCGATCGCAAAGTAAGCAGATTGATGGCGTCCTGCTGCCACAGCCATTTGCAAATTATTGGTACACAAGTCAATCGCTGCCCAGGTGCCACCCATGAACAGGTGTAAAAGCGGGAACCAAACCCAAACCGAAACTGGGTCAGCTCCCAGCCCCAGCCAGAGTAAAGGTGTCAGTGCTGCCAACACCCCCACAAATACCAGAAGCGGACGATTCCCAATTCGGTCTGCCAGCTTCCCCCATACCACCATCATTACCAAGGTAGCCGCCGCCGTTAAGCTGCTATAGAGCGTTACCCAGCTGACATCGATATTCAGGTTGTCCAGCAGATAGAGACCGAAGAAAGGAGTGCAGATATTAACCGCAAATGCCCAAAAGCTAAAGTAAAGCAGAAACCTGACAAAATTGCCATTTTTGAGCAGAGCGATCGCAGTTCCCCAACGCTCAGTTTCCCCTGCCTCGTCAGCAGTGCCGTGCTGCGTCTGGGGATTCACATCCACCATGAAAAACTGACAGCCCAAACTAATTAACCCAATGATGACTCCCAAGAACAAGACCACACCGTATCCCTGAAGCGGCCCGCCAGGCCAAACCGACACGGCTAGACCGAGCAGCGGTACGGAGAGCAGAGTGGTCAAGCTGATAGCACTGTTGCGAAAGCCAAAATATCGCCCCCGCAACCGTTCCGGAACCAACGCCGCCATCCAGCTGAGCCAGTTAGCACTGCCCAAGCTGCCAATGATATTGGTTGCCAAGACGA
The DNA here is from genome assembly GCF_039961925.1 of Trichocoleus sp. DQ-U1. NCBI lineage: Bacteria > Bacillati > Cyanobacteriota > Cyanophyceae > Leptolyngbyales > Trichocoleusaceae > Trichocoleus > Trichocoleus sp. DQ-U1. Next base: position 82,630 of record NZ_JAMPKB010000021.1, read on the forward strand.
TTGCTAATGTCCAGCTGACCAGGTTGGGCGAATTCGTTGGGTGCCAGCAACTCCAACCAATTCCCGCCACTAAAATTAGCCACAGCAGCCGCGACGGGCCGTAGATCCAGACATTAAACCAGTGGCGACTGATGGTTCGTTCTGACAGATACGCTCCTAGTGGTTGCAGCAAATTCACCAGCATGGGGACGGACGACAACATCCCAATCTCCATTGGGCTTGCACCTAATTGGAGTAAGAAATTACTGAGCAGGACGCCGCCGGTAATGCCGCCAAACACGACAGCAAAGACAGCATCCCAAGTAGACGCTTTTAGGCTAGACCGAATTACCTGTTTGGAAAGTTTGGAAGGTGAATTGGAAGAAACTACCAGCGGGGAAGCGGCGGGAGTTTCTAAAACCTCCAAAGCTGGAAGAGATACGGTTTCAGCTGGGACTTGCAACGGTAAACTCCTCGACTGGTTTAGATAGGCTGGAATAGGGAACCACTGACTTTGTCTCTATTAAAGAACCCTCTTGCCGACAGCACGGACGACAGCCTTGTCTGTCTTGGCTCGAAGATGGACGTTTTAGAAGGATAGACTGAGAATTCTAGGTTGGGCAGCTTCCCGCAGTCAGATAACTTTCTCAATCCTTTGAAACAAACATTCAAAATAATTAAATCTCTCTGCCGCTAGTTAATAAATGGTAGCAATTGTGTATCAGACCAGTGGACGTAAAACCAATACATCTTCACTTAACCTTTCCCCTAGAAAAGGCTGATTTCGTGGTTTCCCCTGGCCTTGTAAGGAAGGATTCAGGGGTTAGATTTGTCTGAGTGGAGGAAAAATTGAGCGCCAAACTTTTCTCCCTTAAACATCCCTTTCCCACTTTTTCTACCCAAAGACGGACTGGCGAGTAACAGCACTTGAAATCTCGGTTCTCTTCGTCAGAGTAGAGTCGCTGCCTCTTCTAGGGTTCCCAAGAAACCTCAGTGAATATCTACAAGCCGGTTAATGAATTGCTCGAACTGCCATTGTCCAAAGCCTTTTCTTTCAGAAAACGGCGATTTCAGTAGTCTTTTGAGAATTTGTAACCAGTATCATCTCTATATCAGGGCGCAGGAGAACCGATTTAAACCGCCAAGACATCGTTGGTACCCTTTAGGGGTGCCTAACCAAAAATCATCGCATCTGCCAAAAGAGAGGGGAGCTGAAGTGCATGGCAAACAAGCAACAGCGAGCTTTACTCAAGCAAGGAGTAGAAGCTTGGAATAAGTGGCGTAAATTGAGTCCGGGAATCCCGCCAAATTTAATTGGAGCCGATTTACGCCAGGAAGATTTGGGTGGAGTTAACCTGGCGGGGGCGTCTCTGTGCAGTGCTGACCTGAGTGGAGCCAATCTGATGCAGGCATCTCTGCATCGAACAGACCTTCGGGGTGCGGATTTGAGGGGAGCATCCCTGAGTAAAGCGGACTTGTCAGAGGCAGATATCACTGAAGCTAATCTCAGCGAAGCCTACCTATTTGAGGCGAACCTGAGCCGAGTAAACCTTGAAGGTGCAGATATGCACTGGGTCTACCTGGGTAAAGCTGATTTGTCTGGGGCGAATTTGGTTGGGGCGAACCTTAGAGAGGTAGATATGCGGGGAGCCAATCTAATCGGGGCGAACCTTCGCGAGGCGGATTTGTTTAAAGCGAATCTAATTGGGGCGGATTTACAAGGAGCCGATCTGCGCGGGACGAATTTGGGTGAGGCTAACTTAATGGGGGCAAGGTTGCTCAAGACTAACTTTGAGAATGCAAACCTAGAGGGTTGTTTAGTTTATGGGATTTCGTCTTGGGGGTTAAAGTTGGAAGGAGCCAACCAGTCAAATTTGGTGATTACTCCGCCAGATTATCCAGCGATCGCACTGGATAATCTGGAAGTGGCGACATTTATGTACTTGTTGCTGAATCACCAGAAAATCCGCGAGGTTTTTCCCTCAATAGCCTCCAATATCGTGCCGATCTTGGGCAGTTTCAAAGCAGATGGGCGGAAAGATTTTCTGGAGGGGCTTCGCAATGCCCTTCGCCAACATGACTATTTGCCTTTGTCGGTGGAGTTGGAAAAAGCAGCGACGCCTGAACTCGCAGAGGCAATCTCCACCGTAGTTGGGATGGCGAAGTTTATGATTGTGGATTTCACGGACGCTAGCAGCATCCCCCAAGAATTACTGAAAATTCTCCAGGGTATCCCTTTGGTGCCGGTGCAACCGTTAGTGCAAGTGGATAGCGTGGATAGCAAAGAGGTAGCTGTGTTGAAGGAGTTTCAGGAATATCCTTACGCTCAACCCATTTACCAGTATCAGAATCTTGAAGATGCGATCGCTTCTGTAGAAGAAAAAATTATTGCCCCTGCTGAGGCAAAGGCGAATGATTTACTGAGCGGACGTTAGGGATGCCAATCCCTTACCTCTACGATGGCTGACGCTGATTTGATTGTTTGCTGAAATCGCCATCTTGCTTAGAATGTCTTCCGTAACTACGGAAACGAGGTTCGTAGCTAAAACTACAAACTACCGTCTCTATTGGCATGGCACACCTGGTAAGTTTTTCCGGAATTTGCGGGCGCGTGTCGAAAAAAACTGGCAAGGCTCTTGACAAAGCTCTGCTTACTTCGGTGGAAACTGAGTTTTAATTTTACCGAGTAGTTTTTCTAGAATTGCGTACCGAGCGGATGAGCGATCGCGAAGCCGATAACAAAGCGATTAAACTGACAAATGTTTTTCACCTTATCCAAGAACGGCTATAAAGCAATCACAGTATGCTTTATAGTCTAAATAAAACCCTTGGCATTATCGCTAAATGCGATCGCTTTTCCCCTCTTCTTCTGGTGTGCCCCCGTAATCTCACGTAGTTCAAAACAAAAGCCTTTTTTGTTGTTATGCATATTATGTTATTTCTGTCTGTATCCTTAGTAACATTTATGGCAAGTTTTATCTTTAAGCTCAGTAAATATACTACTTGTTTAAAGATTGTGTAAATATGTACTCTTAATGGTAGTCAGACTCAAGACGTATTCCTTAAGATATAGATCATCAAATTAAACCATTTACGTGTAATTACGTAGTTACTTAATTTGTTAAATCCAAAATTACAAAAATTAGCTGCCTGCAAAAGCGTAAAGTCGCTGGTCGCAATCACTTGAAGTATGTTTGGATATCTGAGTTCAAGTCCTGAATGTTTCTGAATTTAGAGAGGATTTATGGAAAGCTATATGGTAAAAAACAACATAGATTTTAAAACAAACCCGACAGGAATTGAAATTGAAACCCGGTTGAAAAATCGGACAAATAAGCAACAATTGGATCTGCTCAGACAAGGAGTGAAAGCCTGGAATGAGGAAAGACAACAGAATCCTCAAATCCGACCAGACCTAAAGATGGCTAACCTTAAACGAGTCAACCTCAGCACAGCCAATCTCAGCGGGGCAGACCTCTCCTTAGTCAACTTCAGCGGGGCTAATCTGACCTCGGCTAACCTGAGCGGAGCCAACCTTAGCAGAGCCAACCTCAGCGGGGCAGACTTGAGATGGGCAGATCTCAGCGGCGCACTCCTAGATGGGACAGACCTCAATGGCGCACTCCTAAGTGCTGCCAATCTCAGCAAGGCAAAATTCAACAAAACCAACTTAAAAGGGGCAGTCCTGAGCGGAAGCAACTTGAGCAATTCAGAAATCAGTGAAGCCAACTTCAGTGGGGCAGACCTGAGATGGGCAAACCTGAGACGAGCAGTTGTCAGCGTGGCAGACTTCCGCAAGACAGACCTGAGATGGGCAAACTTGAGTGAGGCTCAGGTGGTGCGGACAAATCTAGAGGGAGCCAACCTTGAGGAGTGTTCAATTTATGGGATTTCCACTTTGGGATTAAAACTGAAGGGAGCCAAGCAGTTGAGCCTAGTCATCACTACTTTTGGCGAACCCGCGATCGCAGTGGACAATCTGGAAGTTGCCGAGTTTATCAGTCGGCTGCTCAACACTCAAAAAATCCCCGATTTCAATAACACTATCTCTTCTAAAGTCATACTGGTTCTGGGTCGCTGCACCCAGGAGCGCAAGCCAATCTTGGATGCACTTCGCAAATATAACTATTTGCCGGTGGTTATAGACTGCGAGACATCGACAAGTAAAGACCTGACGGAAACCATCTCGACGCTGGCTCAAATTTCGCGGTTCATCATTGCCGATCTCACCGATCCTAGAAGTATTCCTCAAGAATTGCACGCCATTATTCCCAATCTGCAATCGGTGCCGGTGCAGCCATTGCTACATACTTCAGCCCAGAAAGAATACGCGATGTTTGAAGATTTCCAACGCTATCCTTGGGTGTTGGAAACATATTGGTATAACGCTTTTGAGGAAGCGATCGCCTCTTTTAAGAACAAAGTCATTGTCCCTGCTGAAGCGAAGGCAAGGGCTTTATTAGGCGGTTGATTGAGATCGGTGGCAACTTGCGATAACAATCATTGATCGATCGTTATCTTCTACCTGATACCTTACCCCTGCACGATGATTGCAGGGGTTTTACTGCCTATGATGCTTGTTGACGCAGTTTTTCGACATACTGCTCAAACTCTTGCTCAGAAACATAATCTATTTCCCCGTCTCCCAAAGTAATCTTTGAAAGATACTGCATTGCACGCTTAAACTCGCCAGTATCCCACTCATAGGCAAGAACATCCATGCCCCCGTCTTCGGTCTCGATTGCCTTAACGGGTCGATCTCCTACAATGCAGTAGAGTGGTAAGTCCATAATATGATGATCCGCTAGTTAACTTGATTCGCTGCTTGTACCGATTCTATTGAGTGCATACCGACATTACTTTGAGTTATCCAGTCAATGTCAATCATCCACCCGCGTTCGCTAAAGCCTGATCGTAAAGTGCTTTTGCTTCTGCATTAAGCTGATCAATTTTTGCTTTTTCTTCTGAGCTTAAAGCCCGATCGGCTGTTTGAGCTGCTGCCTCTATTTTCCGAACCTCTTCATATATTTTATGCCCTGCACCTGACTTAACCTCTAGAATTTGGGTTAGATGGAGTTGCAATTCCGCAATATGACCATTTGATAACTGAACGTTTAGAAGAATATCGCGATAGCCAGCCGGAGTGGGTTGTGCAAAGCGATTCTTTTCTCGCACCAGCGTTAAATTTCGATTGCAGACATCTAGCCCACCCATTAAGTCAGGAAATGACTTGTAAACTATAGAACCGCGTGCAATATCTACTAATTTAGAAACATCCCCCTTGTAATCAGCCATTGTTTTCTCCATTGCTCGTTCTCGCCCTTTTAAGGCTTGAGGTAGCTTTGCCACCCCAGAAGTCTCACTGGCAATTTGAGTGACTTTTTCGTACAGTTCCGGTTGAGCTTCTTCTGCTTGTTTGTAGAGTTTGTCTAAATCTCCTGCCACATCTCCACTAAATCCTGCTGTTGACTGTGCAGGACTTTGATCGCCTTGGCGCTGAATAACGGACTTTTGCTGCGGTTGCAGCGATCGCTGTACTGCACTACCATTCTGCTGAACAACGTGCGTCAACTCGTGGGCAATCAACTCCTGCCCACCCCGGCTTCCCGGTTCATACGCTCCCTCCCGGAAGAAAATATCTTGCCCAGTCGTAAATGCCTTTGCCTGGATTGAGCGATTCAACTGGTTAGATTGAGCATCCGT